>JBEVLE010000637.1:0-5400 GCA_040509335.1 Longimicrobiaceae bacterium
CCGGCTGGCGCCGGGGTCGGGCTTCGCGCTAGCGCCCGCCGACGCCCCAGCCTGAACGGCAAAGCGCCCAGCCTTACGGCGGGCGCTTCACTTGTAGCATACGGCACATCGCCGCTTCTCAATCCATCCTACCCGTTTCTTTCGGTGACCGTTTCCGCGCCCGCATCCGCAACCTCTGAATCGTCAGATTCGGACCGCGGAGGTGGAATTTCGATCCCCTCGCCTGAGAAGTCCAAGTCTACAACGTAAGGGAGCACCAACTCTGGCTCATACCACCGGGAAGTGAGGTTTGAAACGAGTTCCCGGATATACGGATATATGAGGGCGGGAGCAACCCGGTAAGCGATGTCCTTCCACTCCTCTTCCGAAACGGATTCGTCCATTTCGAAGTGAGCCGCATAGGTCACACTTACGTCGTACGGAAAACCATCGTCCAGGGCGAACCCGAGCGCGACTACGAGTCTCCGCGGCGAGGGTCGGTCCAACGCCAAGCTAAAGTCGAACCCTGCAAACTCCGGTAGTTGCTCCTCTTCTTCCACTGACAGGAACCTGTCTTGGAAGATGGCTTCGTGAAGAGTGAAAGCGACCGGCTGGGCGCTACCCTTCATGCCTGTTACGGCTTCGCTCACCATCAGCTCCGGACCGGACCGAAGGGCCTTGTGCCACCCCGAACCCCCCGCAACGCAAGCCTCGCCTCCCGTGCCGGGCGCTCGCTTACGCGCCGGACCTGGTAGTGCCGCGCCACGGTTTGCAGCTTCCCCCGCACGTACCTCAGCAGAACATCATTAATCCGCGTTTGATAGCCTGGTCCTTCACTTCGGAAAAACTCCAAAATCTCAGGATCGAAGCGGATATACGTCGGAACCTTCCTTCGGTCCGTCGGAAAGACTAGCTCGCCCGCGGCAAGCTCTTCTTCCGTGGCCGGGGGATTATCCAAGTCGGCCAAAGCCGTCCGCTCGATTTCCTCCGGTGACATTCCTTCCACCCGGGTCCGATCAATCCGGCCAAGCGGGAGGTTGTGCAGGGTAAAGTGCACGGTATGCTCGTTCTTCATTCGGCCTCGCCCGTCTTGCGGAGATGATCCGGTAACGGTTCACTCCCCGAACCGTGTAAATGACCGTGTAGAACTTCCCTTCAATCCACCCTATCGCACGGGTCCGGAGTTCGCCATCGCGGTCGGCTGGCGATTCGTGCACCGGTCCCAGAAAGACCCGGCACGCATACGCAAAGTCTATCCCTCGATCCTGAAACGTACTCTCGCTCTTCGCAGGATCCCACTCGAACTCAAGGGACATTCTACCCTAGCGTATATACAGGCGCAACAGGCAAAGGTTCTGGGCCAAGCGCATTCTAATCCGAAGAGGGGAGTTGGCGCAAAGTGAGTCAGCCGGGTTGCTTCACCGTACCATCGAGAATGGTTCAGCGCAGGCGAGGAGCTTTCCCTCGAACGAGCGGATCATAGTCAGGATGCGCCATCGTCCAGCATGCCGGGTGTTGTAAACAAACTCCCGTACCGTGATGTGGCGGTGCAGTTGCTCGCGAGAGGCCTTGTGTTACAAACCGTACTCCAACGCTGGCGAGAAGGAGCTTTCTGCACGGTTTAGAAACGGGCGAGCACCTCCAGGATGCGCTCCGCCGTGCGCCCGTCCCACAGGTCCGGGACGCGACCCCGACGCCCCGGCGCTTCCGCCGCGGCCCGCAGGATGTGGTCGCGCGTGCGCACCGGGACGAGGATGCTGGTTCCCTCGCGCACGGTGACGGGGCGCTCCGTGCTCGCGCGCAGGGTGACGCAGGGAACGCCCAGCACGGTGGTCTCCTCCTGCATCCCGCCCGAATCGGTCACCACCAGGCGGGCGCGCTCCATCAGCGCGAGCATCGCGTGGTACCCCAGCGGCTCCACCACCCGCGCCGCGCCGAGCAGGGGGAGGAGCCCGGAGCGCTCGGCGCTGCCGCGGGTGCGGGGGTGCATGGGGAACACCACGGGCATCTCCTCCGCCAGCGCAGCGAGCGCAGCGAAGATCTCGCCCAGCTGGGCGGGGTCGTCCACGTTGGACGGGCGGTGGACGGTGGCCACCGCGTAGGCGCCGTCGGGGAGCGGCGGGCCGGGGAGGCGGCAACGCTCGCGGGCGCGGGGGAGCTGGCGGAGGAGCGAGTCCACCATCACGTTGCCCACGCGGTGGATCCGCTCCGCGGCGATCCCCTCGCGCAGCAGGTTGTCGTCCGCGTCGCGGCCCGGGGTGAAGAGGAGGTCGGCGAGGTGGTCCACCAGCACGCGGTTGATCTCCTCCGGCATGGAGCGGTCCCAGCTCCGCAGCCCCGCCTCCACGTGCGCCACCGCCACCCCCAGCTTGGCGGCCGCCAGCGCGCACGCCAGCGTGGAGTTCACGTCGCCCACCACCACCACCACGTCCGGCTGCCAGCCGAGCACCACGGGCTCGAAGGCGCACATCACCGCCGCCGTCTGCGCCGCGTGCGACCCGGAGCCCACCCCCAGGTTTACGTCGGGGGCGCGCAGCTCCAGGTCTCGGAAGAGCGCCCCGCTCAGCGCGTCGTCGTAGTGCTGCCCGGTGTGCACCAGCAGCGTTTCCACCTCCGGGTAGCCCCGCGACGCTTCCAGCAGCGGCGCCGCCTTGACGAAGTTGGGGCGCGCGCCCACCGCGTACAGGATGCGGCGCGCCATCAGCCCCGGCCCCCCGGCCGCCTCAGGGCGTCCACTCCAGCCCGAGCTGCGCGTTGAGGTTGAACTCGTCGCGCCCCGTCTCCAGGTAGCGGTTCCGCTCCAGCGCCCCCGTCACCCCGGCGCGGATCCCCACCCGCCCGGCCAGGAACAGCGACTCCGCGCCCAGCGCGTCCGCCATCCACACGTCCCCCTCCGGGTGGGTCTGGTCCGGTGCGCCGCGCTGCTCGCGCGTCCACGACGCCGTCCAGCGCCCCCCGGGGTGGTACAGGTCCAGGGCGACGATCGTCCCCGCCCCGCCGTACACCGCCCGTCCCCCCAGCGGCTGCCCGAGCTGGGTGTGGCCCTGGAGCGTCCCGGTGTGGATCATCTTGGGCGACTGCGTGCGCACGCGCGCCAGGTGGCTGAGGCGGGCGTTCATCGCCTCCGCGCGGAGCGTCACCATCCGCTCCGGCGACGGGCGCCACGCCCGCCGGATCCCCAGCATGTACGCGGCGCTGTGGTCCGGCTCCAGGAGCAGGTCGCGGAGGTCGAAGTTGTGGTCCTCGCGGAAGTACTCGCCGTACACCTCGGCCCCGGCGCGGGCCGTGGCCCAGCGGAAGAAGAAGGTGGCGAGCTGGTTGCTGCGGTCGTCGGCGGGATTCCCCTCCGGATCCAGCTCCAGGCTGCGCTTCAGCAGCCCCTGGAACGGGGTGCGGAAGTCGGCCGCCGAAAGGCCGTCCTCCGGCCACGGCGTGTGGAAGAAGCGCGCGGCGCCCAGCTCCAGACCCGGCATCCCCCGCGGCTGGACCACCCCCACCAGCCCCGACATGAAGCGGTGCCGCGCCGACCCCTCGCGCACCGGCGAGTACGCCGACTGCTCCAGCCGGCCGTACACCACGCGCCCGTGGACCCGCGCCACCCACAGGTCCACCGGGCGCGACGTGCCCGCGAACGCGTGCAGGAACCCCGGCCCCGCGCTCGCCAGCAGGATGGGGTACTCGCTCCCGGGCCCCCACACCTGCGTGGCGGTGGAGACCCCCACGGCGACCGGGCCCGCGTCCAGGCGCAGGTAGCTTTCGCCGGGATCCACGCGGGCGTAGCGGTCCGGCCCGAAGCGCTGTGGCAGGTCGATGACGTCGGGCCGGAGCCCGTCCGCGAACACCAGCTCGCCGTCCCTGGCGTTGCCTCGCAGCTCGAACCCGCGGTTCTCGGCGACGAACGCCACCGGCCGGAGCGCGAGCGACAGGGGACCCGCCCGCACCGCCACGCCCGCCTCCGCCGCCACCGTCGCGCCCCGCCCGGCCCACACCGCCCCGTCGTTTGCCGCGAACGGAAAGGCCGAGTTGTACCACGCCCTCGTCCGTACGGGGAGCGCCACCACCACCGCGCCCGACGAGTCGTGCCGGAGCCCCGGGTGGTCCGCCCAGGGGTGCCCGGAGGGCGGCGGGAGCAGCCGGTCCGCTTCCGCGCGGCCGAAGCCGCGCAGCGACCAGGGACCCGGCGCCACCTCGCCCGTGGTCTGCAGGAAGCGCAGGTACTCCTCCACCTCGCTCCCGGCGACGAGGTCGCCGCGCAGCCGCGCTTCCTGCGCCGCGGACGGCGCGGCGCCCGCGAGGAGCGCCGCCGCGAGGACGAGGCGGAACGGCGAAGCGGGCTTGCGCTGCATGTCAGGCGGGGTCGGCGTCCAGCGACAGGTGGAAGGTGTACTCGGCGCGCACGTAGCGCGCGCCCACCGCCTCGTAGATGCGGATGGTGGGGAAGTTGTGGTTCTGGGTCTGGCACTCGGCCACGCCCCCGCGCTGGTGCGCCCACAGCGTCCCCGCGCGGATCAGCCCGGCGTACGCGCCCGCGGCGTCCGGCCGGCACGCCCCCAGGCCGCCGCCGAACACGGGGACCCCGGACACGGTGGAGACCGGCTCGCGCCGGCGGAAGGCGAGGAACCCCAGCAGGCTGCCGTCGCTGGCCTCGGACACGAGCACCGTCTGCGCCATCTGCAGGGACAGGCACTGCCGCGCCCACTCCTCGTAGAAGGCGTCCACGCGGTCCCTGGGCAGGCTCGCGTCCGCGTGGAAGCGGCCGCGGAAGCTCCGGAACGCCGCCCGGGCGATCGCCACCAGCTCCGGCCCGTCGTCGTCCCGGAGCGGGCGGACGCTGCCGAAGGTGCGGACCCGGTCGGACACGTCCTGGCCGGGGCGCGCGGCGTACGTCACCAGCGCGTCCTTGAGGCGGAAGCCGCAGTCCTCCAGCATGGCCGCGGCCTCCACGTCGGCCACGTCCACCCGGGCCGACACGTGGCGCGCGCCCTCCGCGCGCTGCCGGACCAGGCACGCCCGCAGCGCGGCCAGGCGCGCCGCGGGATCGGCGCCCAGCAGGTAGTCGATGCGGGCCATGGGGACGCCGAAGAACGACGAGTCCCACGGCAGCCGCCGCGCGACGGCGGCGGCGCGCTCGCCCCCCGCGGCGTGCACGCACACCATCCCGTCCTCGTCCCGGAGCGCCGCCTCGACCTCCGCCGCCAGCACCGCGGCGCGCGCCCGGCGCGACAGCATGCGGTAGTTGCGGTAAGGGTTGAACGCGTAGCCCTCCGCGAGGGGGAGTACGAGCGACGCCTCCCCGATGTCCGGCAGCTCGCCGATCACCCGGCCCCCCCGGGGCGCGGCGCGTCGGGCGCCATCGGCCCGCGCGGCTCCGCCGCCCGCGCGGGACCGGTCTGCCGGCGCACCCGGCAGCCCCCGCCCGGC
>JBEVLE010000638.1:0-5540 GCA_040509335.1 Longimicrobiaceae bacterium
AAGCAGTTGCGTGAGGGATTACGGCCCGGAGGGGCGAGACCCGGCGGGGCTGTTTCCGCCGGGGCTCGACTCCGTTACGCACGGTTGTTTCGTGCGTTACGGAGCCGAAGCCCGACCCCGGCGCCAGCCGGGGACACGCCCGAACCCGTCGTTCAAAGCCGTCCCGGAATTAGCTGCCGAGCTTGTGCACCTGGATGGGCGGCGCCTCGACCAGGATCTCGTCGCCGGAGGACGGAACGACGAACCGGACCGCCGCCGGCTCCGCGCGCGCCCCCAGCGCCTGCAGCGACGAGGGGGCCACCCGGACCTCGTACTCGCCGGGGCGGAGCCGCCCCACGTAGTACTCGCCGTCGCTGAAGGTGGGCACGCGCTGCACCGCGCCGGTCGAGAGCGCGGTGATCTCCACCGTCACGCCGCCCACGGTGGGCACGTCGTCGCCGGCGAGGAGGACTCCCGTGAGCTCCCGCGTGCGCACCAGGGGGAAGCTCACCCCGGTGTACACGTGCGGCGAGGGGCGCAGCAGCGTGGAGGGGACGGTGGGGACCCATGAGGGGTCCGGGAGGGTGGTGGTGTCCACGCGCACCTGCACCACCTCGTAGGGAAGCACGGACCAGGTGTCGTAGCGCCCCGCGTCGTCGGTGCGGGTGCGCAGCCCGCCCACCGCCACGTACACGCCGGGGATCGGGCGGTCGCCGGGGCCCTGCACCCCGTCGCCGTCCGCGTCCTCGAACACGCTCCCGCGCACCCCGGCCAGCCCCATCCCGCCGTAGGGCAGCGGCGCGACGCTGCCGCCGCGCCCGAACGCCGTCGCGCCGTCCACGGAGAACCCGCCCTCCACGCGGCCGTTGCGGGTCCCGCCGCGCGCCTGCGCCCGCCCGAAGCCCAGGCGCACCGTGGAGCCCACCAGCAGGGAAGGGGAGGTCCCCTCGTGGCCGCGGAGCGTCACGCTCAGGATGGTGCGGGCGGGCTGGACCGTGGTGCTCACCTCCCACTGCCGCAGGCCGGAAGAGGCGATCCCGGCCGCCCCGGAGACCACCGGCGCGGCGAGCCAGCGCGGGATCCCGCGGGTGACGGCGGCGGTGGCGCGCAGGAAGAGCGCGTCGCCGGAGGCGGTGGGGTTGGACTCGTACGCGGTCTCCAGCAGCAGCCGCCCCACCCCGGTGGAGGCCCCCAGCCGCCAGCGGTCCACCGAGCCGTCCAGCGGGCTTTCCACGCGGCCGGTCAGGTCCAGCGAGCGGTTCACCCCCGCCACTCCCTCCAGGCGGAGCCGCAGGGTGGAGTCCAGGTACCAGCGCGCCACGGTGGAGGGGAGGAACGACACCGTCCCCGAGCCCGGGTAGGTGATCCCGCCGCTCGCGCCCCCGGACACGCGGCCGGAGCCGTAGTTCTGGAGGGAGGCGCGCGCGAAGGAGCGGTACATCCCCTGGACCTCGGCCACCCAGGCGGGGGCGGGGATGATGCTGGCGCCGCCGTACGGGCGCAGCTCCACGCCGGTGGTGTCGTCCAGGCGCTCCATCCCGCCCAGCAGCGTGAGCCACCCGGTGGCCCCGTGCCGCAGGTCCAGGTAGGCCACCGACTCGCACTCGAGCCGGCCCGGGCACGCCCCGGCGCCCGCGGCGTACTGCCAGCGGCCGGCCGGGATCTGCAGGACCGGGACGAGGTAGACCACCTCGGACTCCACCCGCTCCCCCGCCGGGCCGTACAGCCGCACCTGCACCGGGGTGCTTCCGTACTGGAGGGGGACCGAGAGCGGGTTGGCGGTGGAGGCGTCGGAAAAGCCCAGGAGCCGCCCGTTCTGGTACAGCTCGTACTCCCATCCGGGGGGGAGCTGCGGGGCGAACACCGCTTCCCCGAAGAGCGCGTCGCGCGCGAAAGGGGCGTTGGTGACCCCGAACCCGTGGATGGAGCGGGCGCGGAGACCTTCCGTGACGATGTCGCCCACGCGGAGCTGCCGGAGGACGGGCGACTCGGGGAAGACGCGGAGAAAGCTCCCGGTGAGCTCGCCCACGGTAGGGTCGCCGGCGGAGCGCGCGTTGACGCTGGCGCCCACCTGCAGCATCCCGCCGAGCACCCCCACGCCCAGCCGGCCGTACGCGTGCGACGGGAGGACGGGGTCGGGGAAGAGCGACGACACCCCCCACTCCAGGACCCCGCCCCCGGTGCGGGGGTGGAAGGGGACCGAGCCGGCCTCGCCCGGGGCGTCCGTCCGGCGGCCGAGCAGGATCTCGCGCTCGCGCCGCTCCTGGATGGAGAGCCTCTCCTGCCGGGGAAACGGGGGGTCGCGGGTGAGCACCACCCGCAGCGCGGCCTCGTCCACCTCCGCGCCGGCCTCCAGCAGGAGCGCGATCGCCGCGGCGGACACGTAGACCTCCCCGGCGCTCACCACGGCGTCGTCCTCGCCCAGCGCGCGGCGCCCCGCGCCCGTCACGGTGCGCGCGCCCACGTCCAGGCGCGCGGTGCCCTGTCCGCGGGGGCGCGCGACCGAGGCGCGGCCCGCGGCGGCGTCCAGCTCGAAGGGGGCGCCGGCGAGATCCAGGACCGACGACAGGGGGACGAGGACCTTGCCCGCGGGGGTGAGCAGCGCGGGGACGCTCACGGGCGGGAGGCCGGGGACCAGCACCTCGTAGATTCCGGGCTCGTAGCCGGGGGGGACTTCCTGCGCGGCGGCCCGCGAGGGGGCCAGGAGGAGTGCGGCGAAAAGGACGAGGAGGAGCGGGGCGGCGCGGCGCAGGAGGGTGCGCGCGGCCGTCAGTTCACGACCAGCGTCACGCCGATCGTGCCGGTGTACGCCCCCGCCCGCTGGAATGCCGCGGGGAGCGCCCGACCCCCGATGTAGACGGAGTACTGGTCGTAGAAATACGCCTTCCGCCCCGGAGAGTAGCGCTCCGGGGTGTCGTTGAAGGTGGGGGTGGTGACGGGGTTCCAAGTGACGTAGGAGGCGACGACGCAGTTCCCGCTGTTGTCGATCTCGCAGAGGCCCGCGTAGTTCCCGTTGAAGGAAAGCGGGATGGTGGCTCCGCCCGGGCCGGTGAGGGCGGTCGGGAGGGTGAACGTGATGGCGATGGACCTGCGGTTCCTGACCCCGGAAAGTCTCCCCTCGCCGCTGGCGGGGGTCCGCGGGAGCACGGTGACCGAGGTGGTGCCGGGCGAGATCGACCCGAAGTTGAGCGCGTTGACCCCCGTCCCGACGATCGGCGGCTCCAGGATGGTGGCCGAAGCGATCAGGCCGCCCGTCGCCACGGGCTTCACCACCTGCGCGGCGGCGGGGGCGGCGATGCCCAGCGCGGCGGCCAGGAGCGAGAGGAGGCGGACGGGGCGCATGGACGCTCCTACCGGACGGCCACGGCGCCCGCCACCGGGGCGGCGCGCACGGGACCGGCGGCGGGGAGGTCCGGCCGCTCGGTGTCGAAGGTGTAGCGGACGGTGTACCCCGGGCGGAGCCCGCCGGCCGGGGCGGGGAAGACGAAGCGGCGCCGGAGCGTGCGGTACACCGCCACGGCGTCCTCCACCTCGGCCTGGACGCGGCCGTCCGGCGAGACCAGCTGCGCGCGGACGCGTCCAAGATACGCGGCCGTCCCCTGGCGCGCCACGTCCACCGTGAGCTGGACTCCCTCGGGAGTGGTCTCGGCCCGCGCGTCCTGCACGGTGATCCCGGTCTCCACCGCCCCCTTGCGGAACATCAGCGCCGTGGCGATGACCGTTTCCACGTTGAGCTGCACCCGCACGTCGCCGTTGGTCTGCTCGATGGGCGGCTGCCCGCCGCGGGCGCGGACCAGGACCCGCCCCCAGTACTCGCCCTCGGCGAGGTCGGCGGGGGGCTGCACCAGGACGCGGAGCACCTGCCTCTGGCCGGGCTGGAGGACCAGCCGCCGCGGAAAGGCGCGCAGCCAGGGGACGATGGAGGGCTCGCCGGAGGACGCGGTGTCGCGCAGCTCCACGTTGATGGTGCCGACCGAGTCGGAAACGGGGTAGCCGAAGGCGAAGGAAACCTCCACCTCTTCGGGGAGGGTGCCGCCGTTGTACAGCGTGAGGGTACCGGTGCGGGAGCGGGAGTCGATGAACAGGGCCGACGGACTGACGGTCACCGCGGCCGCCCGCGTCGCGAGCCCGGCGAGGAGCAGCGCAACGAGCAGCGCGATGCGCCGGAAGTCTGGACGTGGGAGGGGGAAACCGCTCATGGCCTGTTCTGCTCCTGGTACTTCGATGTCTGCTGCGCGTCCGCCCGTGCTGCGGGCCGCGCCGGTGGTCCTAGGTGCCCGGGGGGGCGGCGACGATCACGATGGTCGCCGTGTACCTGCCCGCGGGCTGGTCCTGCGCGGGGAGCGCCGTGCCTCCCAGCAGGAGCCGCATCGCCCCCTGGTTGGCGTTGAGCTTGACGCGGTTCGTTTCCAGCGGGTTCAGCGGGACTTGACCCGAGGAAGAGTTGCGGAGGAGGGCCGCGTCCCGCGTGCCGAAGCGGAGCGGGATCCGTGCCCCCGAGGGCGACACCATCGCCTGCGGCAGCATGAAGGAAAGGTCTACCCATCCCTCGCCGCGCAGGACCACCTCGGCGCGGCGGGCGCCGTCTCCGGTCTGCACCGTTTCCGCCACTCCCGGGAGGAGCGACCCGAAGGTCAGCCCCTGCGTGGGGACCGCCTCCAGGCCGGCGGAAGCCTGGGCTCGCGCCCGGCCCCCCGTGGCCCAAACGCAGAGGGCGAGGATCAGCGCGATCGAGATCCGACGGCTCATCCTCGCCCTCCCCGTCGCGGACGGCTCAGTTCGCCGTCGCGGTGATCCGGATGGTGCCGGCGTACGTGCCGGGGATCGCGTTGGTCTGCGTGCCGGTGAGCGAGCCGTTGAAGATCACGTACTCGGTGACCACCGCGGTCGGCGCGGTGAGCGTCAGGACCGCCGTGCTGGCCGTGGCCGGGAGGCAGCTGCTGAAGGCGCTCACGATCGTCGAGGTGGTGGAGCCGACGCCGCAGGTGAAGGCCGGCTGGATCGTCTCGGTGCCGCCGCTGCGGGTCAGCCGGCCGGTGTTGCCGGCGTCGGGAAGCGTGAAGACCACGCCGACGTTGCGGTTCAGCGCGATGTAGCCCGAGCCCGTGGCGGCCGAGCCCGGGGTGATGGAGCCGAACGAGAGCGCGCTGGAGGTGCCGAAGTTCAGCACGGTCGGGATGTCGGCGGTGGCGCTGATGGACCCGTTCACCTGGGCCGAAGCCATGGCGGGAAGGGCGAGGCAGGCGGCGGCGGCGAGAACGAGGGCGGACTTCTTCATGGGGTACTCTCCTTACGAGGGGTGGGTTGACCTGCTTGGAACTCGGAGCTGCTTCAGGACCTTCAGCGGAGGCCTGCGACCGGGGCACGGCCTCCGGATCTGGGGCGCCGTTCGGTGTCGAGATAGTTTACGTTTTTGCGGGGGGCGGGCAACTAAAACATAAGGCATTGCCGCATAGAGGGTTGCGGCGCTCGTCGGCGGGGCTTTGGGAGGGGGTGTTCCCGAATGGGAACGGGCTTCGGTCCCGAATGGGAACGGCGACGCCGGGCGAGAGGGGCTCGCC
>JBEVLE010000639.1:0-5086 GCA_040509335.1 Longimicrobiaceae bacterium
ACCTGCTGGGCCGCGGCGTCGGCGGCGCGCTCGGAGGCGTGCCCGGCCGGCACCAGCCGCGGCGGGGCCGCGGAGCCGGGGGAGCGCCCCTCCTGCTGGACCACGTGGGCCAGCTCGTGCGCCAGCAGCTTCCTCCCCTCGGGGGTGGAGGGGCGGTATCGCCCCGCCCCGAACACCACGTCGCACCCGGAGGTGAAGGCGTGCGCCCCGGCGCCGCGGGCCCGCTCGGCGGCGGCCGCGTCGTCGTGGACGCGCACGCGCGAGAAGTCGTGCCCGAAGGCGGCCTCCATGGCGGCCCGGGCGGGGGCGTCCAGGGGGCGCCCGGCGCCCGGGGACGCCGCCGCGGCGCGGGGGCGCGCGGGGGGCGCCTGCCGCGGGGGGAGGCGCTCGCCGGTCTTTTCGCGCGGGTCGCTCATCGCGTCACCTCTTCGCAGCTCAGCCGCGGGGTCCGAAGGGGCCGGTGCGCTCGGCGGCGCTCACGGCGTCCCCCGCCATGCCGCGCACCTCGGGGCTCTCGTCCGCGTCGCGCAGCGGGCGGAACACGTCGGCCAGCTCGGGCCAGCCGGCGATCGCCGCCGCCTCGGCCGCGCGGAAGCGCACGTACGGGTCGTCGCTCCGGGCGCCGCGCGCGAGGATCTCCACGGCGCGGGGGTCGGCGTGCTCGCCGGAGCCCAGCGCCAGGCGGAGCATCGACTCGGGCTCGTCCTCCAGCCGCTCCTCGGCCTGGGCCCGCAGCTCCTCGAGGGTCCATCCGCCCAGAACCTGCCGCAGCGTGTCGGCCACCTGCTCGGCGGTGCCGGGGGTGGCGGATTCGGCCATGAGATACTGCGCCCCCGCGCGCCAGTCGTTGACCAGGCTGAGCGACGCCCGCTCCGAGGCTTCGCGGTACAGGTGCCGCACAAGGTCCTCGGCGACCTCCTCCGTGGAATCGAGCTCGAAGGCGAGCCCGTGGTCCACGCTCAGCCGGTCGAAGGCGTCGTAGATGCCCTCGAACACGGCCGTGTCGTCGGGGTGGCTGCGCAGCACCAGGTAGCTCCGGCTCATCATCCCGTCCCGTGGTAGGTGTTCAGCAGCCGGATCACCTCGGCGCGCAGCAGCTGCTCGGCGGCGATCAGGTCGTCGGGGTTGGGGTAGCGCCGCTTGCGCTGCTCCAGCCACATCTCCACCGCGCTCCCCAGGCGGCTCAGGTCGTAGCCGCCCTCGATGACGATGAGCTCGCCCCGCCGCGCGGCCTGCACCAGGTGGCGGAACACCTGGCCCACCCGCCGCACCGTGAGCCGGCCGGCCTGCCGCTGCTCGCGCGTGACCGCCACGCCGCTCTCGGGGGCCGCCCCCACCGGGGTCATTGCCGCCATCCGCCCGCGGGGACCGTGCACCTCCTCCAGCGGCACGCGCCCCATCGCGGCCATGCTGGAGGACGCCGCCACCGTGGTCCCGATCCCCGGCCGCCGCGACGGCTCGATCACCTGCGTGAGCACGGCGGTCCGCCGCAGCTGGCGCAGGAAGGTCTCGCGCGCGTTCCGGTCCGCCTTGGTGCGCGGGGTGCGGGAGATGTCGCGCACCGCGTCCAGCGCGTCGTTCATCTGGTGCGCCGGCGTGGCGAGCACCTCGGCGATGCGCCGCGGGTCCAGCCCCTGCGCGCGCGCCTTCTGCGTCAGGTCGGCCACCATGGCGGGCAGCACGCGCCCGGCCTTGTTCACGCTCTCGTCGTAGGCGCCGATGTTCTCCACCTTCCCCGGCCGCCCCCGCGGGTTGATGGACATGTCCACGTCCTGCTCCAGGCGCTGCCGGCTGCTGGGCGGCGCGTTCCTGCCGCGGACGATGGCGCTCGCCTCCAGGCGCGACACCCCTTCCAGCGACCGGGGCGTCCCGGCCTGGTACGCCTGCTCCGCCGCCGCGTAGTTCTGCGCCCGGGTGGGGTCGGCGAGCAGGCCCTGGACGTACGCCTGCTCGGCGGCCGCGAAGACGGGGAGGAGGAGCGCGCCCAGCTCGGCGTCCGACACGCGCTTCCCCTTGGGGCTCTGCAGCGTGAGCGAGGGGTTGAGCCGCGCCACGATGGTCCCGCTCCCCGAGATCGTGAGCGACGACAGGCGGTAGCGCAGCCGCCAGAAGAGGAGCCGGGCGCCCAGGTACAGCCGGCTGGTGCCGCGCGCCAGCAGCCGCTGCGCCTGCGGGCGGATCGCCTCCACCGCGCGCTCCAGCCGCCGCTGCTTTTCCTCGCGCCGCCTCCGCTCGCGGTCGCGCCTGCGCTGGTCGCGCTGCTGCCGGCGCTGCGCCGCGTTCCTCCCCCGCCCCCGCCGCCGCCCCCCGAACATCCGGCGCACCCGCCGCCCCACGCGCCGCAGCCCGCGCCGCACCGCCCGCCCGGCCCTGCGCAGCGCCCGCCCGATCCGCCGCCCCGCGCGCCGCAGCGCCCGCCCCACCCGGCGCATCACCCGCCCGATGCGCTGCATGATCCGCTGGGCGATGGCCCGGATGCGCCCCGCGATGGCCCCGGCCGGCCGCCGCAGCCGCATCAGCAGCCAGTTGGCGACGAAGTCGATCACCGCCACCGCGCCCGCCGCCACCGCCGTGGCGAACTGCGGCCCCGCGTTGCCGCCCCGGACCGCGCGCAGGAAGGCGAAGAACGCGGAGAAGGCGGCGATGATGCGGCTCACCGTCCCCCACGCGGCACGCACCCCCTCGATGATCGCCATCACCGCCCCCGCCGCGGGGACGATCATCGCCACCAGCTTTTCCACCAGGATGGCGACCAGCGCGGCGGGGATGGCCTGCTTGAGCCCCGCCCACACCATCTTCCCCACCGCCGCCAGGTCGATCCCGCCGCGCCGCAGCAGGTTCCACAGGGCGGTCCCCAGCCCCAGAACCTCTTCCAGCTTGGAGTTGAACCACTCCTTGACCGCCGCCTTGAGGGCCTTCCACAGGTGGTTGCGGATCCCGTCCACCACCGCCGCGCCCAGGTTGCTGATCCACTGCCCGGGCCCGGCCGCCACGTCGCGGATCAGCGCCGCGAACTGGGCGAGCCCGTCGGCCACGCTGCGCGCGAACTGGATGGCGCCCTGCACCGCCGCCGAAACGGCGTCCACCGCGGCCAGGAGCCCGGCTTCCAGGAGGTTGAGCAGCCCGTTGAGGGCCGCGCCCAGCCCGTCCAGGAAGCGCTTGACCCCCGCCTGGAGGTCCGCGGCCAGCTCGTTGACGCGCTCCTCGGCCCACTGAACGCCGTCCTCGATGGCGCTGCGGAAGCGGTCGCGCAGCGTGGGGAAGCCCGCCAGGAGCACGTCGCCGATGGCGATCATGCGGTCGCCCACCCAGCGGATCCCGTCGACGATGGCCTGGCGCGCCTGCTCGATCTTTTCGGCGGCCCAGCGCTGCGCGTTCTCGATGGCCCGGGCCACCGCCGCCCGCGCGGCCGCGAAGGCGCGCTGGATCCCCTCCTTGATGGAGTTGAAGAAGCGCTTCGCCCGGCTCGCCAGCCACCCGAAGAAGCCGGAGCCCTCCTGCTCGCCGCGGCGCCGCTCCCGCTGGGCGGTGCCCTCGGCCTCCTGCCGCGCCGTGGCGACGCGGCGGTTCCCCTCCGCCACCTGGTCGGCGGCCTCGCGCCGCCCCCGCCGTGCCGCCTCGCCGATGGTCCGCGCCCCCTCGCGCCCGGCCGTGTCGGCCTGGGAGTGGGCGTCGTCCACGGCTTCCTGCTGGGCGTCGCTCCACTGGCTGCGCTGGTCGCGGACCTTTGCCCGCGCCTCGGTGCGCACCCCCCGCTGCTCGCCGGCGTTCTCCTGCACCGCGGCGTCGATGTCGGCCTGCGCCTGGGCGTGGGCCTCCTCGGTCTGCGACTGGTGCTCCGCGCGGGCGGCGGACATCTCGCCCTGCGCCCCCTGGGCGGCGGCGCGCACCTGGTCGCCGCGCTCCTCCTGCGCGATGATGGCGACCGCGGCGTCGGTCTCCGCCGCTCCCCCGCCCCCTCCGCCGCCTCCGCCCGCCGCGGCGGCCCCGCCGCCGGAGGGGGCCGCGCCGCCGCCCCCGGAGGGGACCGTGGCCGTCAGCGTCCCCGTGGGGACGTCGGGGAAGATGGAGTTCTCGCCGGCGGGCCGGGCGACGTCCTCCAGCCCCTGGGAGTGCGCCGCGGCGACGCTGCTGTTCAGCTCGGCGCGCTGCTCCTGGGCCCGCGCCGGGTCCGCGTTGCCCTCCAGCACCAGCCGCGGCGGGGCGCCCACCTCGGCGTGCAGCGCCGGGTCGGTGGTGGGGAGCGTGCGGATGGAGGACCGCATCTCCCGCACGTCCTGCTCGGACAGCTCGCCGTCCTGGCCGCCGCCCACCTGCGGGGTGGCGACGCGCGCCGTGGGCGACTCGGGCTGCGGCGGGAGCGGGTCCGGGTCCGGGACCGGGACGTCCTCCCCCGCGGGGGCGCGCTCCACCCGGCCCGGGGCGGCGGAGGCGCCGCGCTCGTCCGCCGCCGACTCGGCCGCCATCTCCGCGGCGCTGGGGGCGCCGGTGGGCGCCTCCATCTCCGGCGGGCTGGCCGCCAGCTCGTCGCGCTGCGCGCCGACGGTGCGGCTGGCCGCGGAGGTGACGCCCCCCAGCGCCTCCTGCATCTGCGCGGGCGGGAGGGCGGCGGCCTGCGCCATTGCCTCCTCGGGCTCGGCGCCGGACAGGTCGGGGGCCGCGGGGGTCGGCGGATCGGGGATCGCGGATCCGCCGCCGCCCCCGCCGCCGGAGTACTCGCCGCCGCCCGAATCGGCGGACAGCATCGCCGCGATCTCCGGGTCGGCCGCCGCGCTCTCCCCCGCGGGCGCCTCGCCCCCGGCGGCGTCGGGCCCGGGCGCGGCGCCGGCGGCCGCTCCCGCGTCCCCCGCGGCCGGAGCCGCGGCCTCGACTGCGGGGGAGGCGGGCTCTTCCGCGACGGCTTCCTCCGCCTCCGGGGCTCCTCCCGCGGGCGCGGCGCCGGCATCCGGCTCCCCGGCGGCTTCCGGCGCTTCGGCGGCTTCCGGCTCCTCCGCGGCCTCGGGCTCCGCGGCTTCAGGCGCTTCCGCGGCCTCCGGCTCCGGGGCGGGCCCGCCGCCCGCCGCGGCGGGCTCCGGCTCCAGCTCCA
>JBEVLE010000640.1:0-12578 GCA_040509335.1 Longimicrobiaceae bacterium
GGCCCGTCGCCGTCGTGCACCCGCCCCACGAAGCAGTCGCGTGAGGGATTTCGGCCCGAAGGGGCGAGACCCGGCGGGGCAGTTTCCGCCGGGGCTCGACTCCGTTGCAGACGGTCGTTTCGTCTGCTACGGAGCCGAAGCCCGACCCCGGCGCCAGCCGGGGGCACGCCCAACCCCGCAGTTCAGTCCGTTGCCGTTACGGCCGTAATCGCCAGCCCCGGCTCCGAAAGGTCGATCATCAAGCCCCGGTCCAGGTACGGCTTGGTCGGCAGCACGTCCACGTCGTCCAGCCGCCGCAGCACCTCGTGGATCCGCCACACCTGGCTCTGGATGGACGCCACCGACTCCCGGTACCGCTCGTACCCCGTCCCCGCCCCCGACAGCAGCTCGGTCTCCAGGATCAGCCCGGCGAGCGCGTTGTTCAGCTCGTGCCGCAGCCCCAGCGCCAGCTGCTGCAGCGCCAGCCGCCGCTCGGAGGTGATGCGCTCGCGCTGCTCCCGCTCCATGCGCCGGATCTCGCTCTTGAGGTCGATCTCGGCCACGATGGAGCCGGCGATGATGCGCAGCACCTCGATCTCCGCCGGGGCCCAGGCGCGCGGCGAGTACCCCGCGACGCTCAGCGTGCCCGGCACCCCGGAGCCGGGGGAGCGCAGCGGCACCCCCACGTAGGTGCGGATCCCCTCCGCCACGGCGGGGCTGTCGGGGTCCAGCGGAAAGGCGAGGGCGTCCTGGATCACCAGCGGCTCGGCGGAGTCCAGGGTGTGCCGCGAGAGCGACTCCTGGAGCGGGCGCCGGCTGCGGGTCGCACGCAGGTCGGGGAGGCGGATGCTGCTCTCATACACCACTCCGTCGGGGTGCGCCAGCGACACCGCCGCCACGTCCGCGCCCAGCGTCAGCGCGGCCAGGCGGATGAAGCGGTCCAGGCCGGCCTCCGGCGCGGGGGCGGGAGCCCCGCCGCGCTCCTCCGGGGCCGGGGCGACGCCCAAGGACAGCCAGCCGCCGTCTCCGGGGTCGATCGCGATCCCCGGGACGGGGAGGCGGGTTTCTGCGCGCATGGACACGGCTTCGGTGGTTCGCTGGGTCGGCGGAGCCTCGCGCCCGGGGGCGCCCGCTGGGGGGAGTGCACCCCCCGTGCCGTCCCGGAGCCCCCTCCGCCTTATTCCCAACCCCTTGCCAGCGCGAAACTTGCGGATGTGGCAGGCGCGCGGGTGAGGGACGGGCGCGGCCGGGTGTAACGGGAGCGCAACAACAGCGCAGGGAAATCACCCACAGTCGGCTTCGGATCGCGCGGAACACGGACGCCTGTCGGCGCGCGGGTACGGATCGTGATGCGGAATCGTGGGGAGAGTGCCGGGGGGATCCCGCAGGGGGGCGGGCCGGCGAAGGGAGGCGAGCATGGACCCGAAAGTCCGCGACGAGGTCGTCGAGTTCCTGCGGCGGTGGCTGCCGGAGCCGGCGAAGCGGAGCTACCGCCGGATGATGGCGAGGGACCCGCAGAACTGGAAGCGCGACCCGCACTTCCGGCGGGGCGTGATCGTGCGCCACGCCCTGCGCGGCAACGGGTACACCGAGAAGCTGCTCGGCGTAGCCTCGCTGGAGCCGTACTGGGCCGACCTGCTCGCCCGCGCCGTCCGCGACGACGACGGGCCCGCCGCCGCCGGGTGAGCGGTCCCGCCTAGAACGCCCGCGAGACCAGCCCGATCAGGGCCGCCGCGGCGCCGATGGCCTGCGTGATCACCCACGGGTCCCTGAAGCGCGACTGCCGCGCGGGCGGGACGTAGATCTGGTCGCCGGGGTGGAAGTTCATCTGGTCCAGCGTCCGCCCGTCGCTGATGGCCTGCTGGAGCACCTCGCCCTCCAGCAGCCGGGTCCCGCGCCGCTCCACGTACACCCTGCGCAGGTCCGCCGAGCCGCTCGGCCCGCCCGCGCTCATCAGCACGTCGGACACGAGGAACTCCGAGGGGACGGTGTAGAACCCCGGCTTCCCCACCTCGCCCCCCACGGCCACGCGGATCAGCGGCTGCACCCTCACCACCGGGTTGACGATGTAGCGCGCCAGGTGCTCGGTGACGCGGTCCTCCAGCTCGGAGCGGAGGAGCCCGCCCACCGGCACGTCCCCGATGGAGGGGATGAACAGGATGCGGTTGGCGCGCACGGTGAAGGTGTCCGACAGCACGTCGTTCCCCTCCACGAACACCGCCACCTGGTCGCCCACCTGGATGTCGCCGTCGCGCAGCCGGGCGCGGATCGCTTCCGCCTCGACGCGGGTGCGGTCCTTGAACTGGGCGCTGTGCGCCGGCGACGCCAGCAGCTGCTCGTACTGGGAGAGCAGCCCCTGCAGGTCGGTGCGCGTGACCTGGACCCGCTTGGGGTCCCAGCTCACGGTGTCCTGCGCGCGGGCCGGCAGGGCGGCCGCGAGGCACAGGGAGATCAGGACCAGCACGCGAAACGCCATCATCGGTCGCTCCTGCCCGCTTGAGATGCGCATGGGTCCGGCGGGTCAGGCGCCCTGGAGCTGACGGACCTCGCCCGTCGGCAGCGGGGCGTCGCCCAGGTCGGCGACCTCGTAGCCGGGAAGGTATTCGTAGGCGCTGTACAGGCCGTTGGGGACGGTGCCGTTGACCACCGCGCCCAGCACCCGGATGGGGAGCCGGTCCAGCATCGCCAGGTTGGACTCCGCCATGGAGCGGTTGGTGACGTCGGTGCGCACCACCATCAGCATGTCGCGGGTGAGGGTGGCCAGCACCAGCGGGTCCACGCACGCGCCCATCGGCGGGCTGTCCACCAGGATCACCGCGTACTCGGAGCGCAGCTCGGCGAGCAGCTCGGCCATGGTCTCGGACCCCAGCAGCTCCGGCCCGGCGGTGGTCCGCGTGCCGCTGCAGATGACGTGCAGGTGCGGGTAGGCCGTGGCCTGCACGATCTGCGACGCCTGCACCGAGCCCTGGAGGAAGTCGGTGAGCCCCGGCTTGCGGCTCACGCCCAGCAGGTGGTGGAGCGTGCCGCGCCGCAGGTCGCCGTCGATCAGCAGCGTGCGGTGCCCCTGCTCGGCGAAGGAAAGGGCCAGGTTCACCGTGATGAACGACTTGCCCTCGCCGCTCCCCGGGCTGGAGATGGTCAGCGCGCGGTTCCCCGCCGACCCGGTGGCGTGCATCAGGTTGAGGCGCAGGCTGCGGAACGCCTCCACCAGGTGCGCCGCGCTCCCCACCCCCGACTGCAGGTGCTGGCGGGCGCGCGGGATGGCGCCGAGGACCGGCAGCCCGAGCCCCCCGGTCACCTGCTCCGGGTACACCAGCTTGGGGTTCAGCCGGTCGAAGAGCACCACGGCGGCCAGCACCAGCCCCAGGCTCCCCAGCGCGAACACCAGGAAGAGCTGGATGCGCGGGTCCTTGGACGGGGTGAAGGGGACCGTCGCCTCGTCCAGGATGCGCACGTCGGCGATGCTGGTGACGGCGGCCAGGCGGGCCTCCTCGTAGCGCTGCTGCAGGTTCTTGTACAGGTTCTCGGCGATGGCCACCTTGCGCTCGCGGCGCGCCTCCTCCACGGCGCGCGGCGGGATCGCCGCGATCTGCGTGGAGGCGGAGCCGATCAGCCGGTCGATCGCCGCCTCGCGGGTGGCCAGCTCGGAGTTGAGCCCGCCGACCAGCGAGGGGATGGTGCGCCCCTTGAGCGAGTCCACGTCGGACTGGAGCCGGCGGACCGGGTCGTACAGGTCCGTGTACTTGCTGCGCATGGCCCGGAGCTCGGCTTCCTTGCTCGTGAGCTCCTTGAGCGTGGTGGTGATCGTGGAGGACTGCTGCACCGAGGGGATGGCTTCCAGCGAGTTGAGCTGCAGCCCCGCCCCCGGGGAAACGGCGCGGACGATCGCCTCCCGGTCGCGCCGGATCTGCTCCTTTTCCAGCCGGAGCGCGAAGAAGTTCTGGAAGACCGGGTCCTGCACCAGCTGCACCCCGGGCGCCGAGGGCACGCCGCGGTCGGAAGGCTGGGTGATCGTCTGCACGCGGAAGCCCTGGTACGCGGCCTCCTCCTGCTGGAGGTTGCCGGCGGCGTACGCCAGCTGCTCCGCGAGGATGTCGGCCAGAGCCGTGAGCTTGGCCTTCTTGAGGTCTGCGGCCACGGCGATGTAGCGGTCGGTGAGGGTGTTCATCACCGACGCGATCTTCTGCGGGTTGGTGCCCGTCATCTCCAGCCGGAGGAAGTTGCCCTCCTTGTCCGTCATGTCGGAGCGGAGCTGGCTGTTCAGCTCGCCCGCGGCGTCGCGCGGGGTGACCACGGTGAACTCCACGGTCTTTTCCGGGCCGAGGAGCCGCCGGTCCGGCACCCAGTTGAAGCCCACGGCGGCGCCCACCGGCTCGCCGACGGCGCCCTCCTGCACGGTCACGCCCTCGGCGGTCGCCAGCCGGAAGCGCTTCCCGGCCTCGTCCACCTCCAGCTTGTACTCGCCGGGGCGGAAACGGTCGCGGAGGGTGAGGCTGGCCAGCGCGGCGGAGTCGGCGGAGGCGCGGGGCTTCAGGTACAGCCGCTCCTCGCGCACCACGTAGTCGAGCACCGTGTAGGAGCGGAGCAGCTCCACCCAGGCGCTCGCCCGCAGCAGCTCGGAGGAGCGGATGGGCCCGGTCCCCGCGCTGCCGCTCCCCTCGGACTGGATCCAGATGGTGGAGCTGACCTTGTACTCGGGCTTGACGAAGCGCGTGGCGTACGCGCCCGCCGCCGTGCCCAGAGCCACCACCCCGAGGACGATCCACCGGTACCGCTTGAGCGCGGCGAGGTAGCGGCGCAGGGGGTTGCCCTGCGGCTCGCCGGACGAGTCCCCGCGGAAGGCGGAGGCAGCAGACTGCTGGTCGAACGGAACGAGGTCCGCCGACGACTCGGTGTACAATGAAGGGGGTCCGCTATGCATGGGCCGGGTAACGTGGGTCGTGCGACGTTCGTGAGGACGGCCGGTCAGGGTCCGGTCCTAGCAAGCCAGGGGCCGTCATGCCACGGGTGCCGGATCCCCGCGCCACCGCTCCGGAATCGGCGGGGCGCGGGCGGAGCGCCGCGGAATGGCGCGCCGGGGAAGTGTTGCGGCCGCGCCACACACCGTGGAAACGCCGCAACCGCCGAACTCCGCTGCCCCGCCGCACCCTAGGCTCCGCCCGCCCGGGTGCGTCGGCGTCCGCGCGGGCGACCCCGCGCGGGAAACGTCCGGCGCGGCGGCGGGCAAAACGCACGAGCCACCGGGATCCGCGACCGCCGCCCGCCGGGGCCGGCTCGCGCCGTCCCGGGCTCCGGCCCGAGGGGAAATCGGCGCGGGACCCGGGGATTCCATGGAACACCTCTGGGGCGCGAATGTCCCGCGGGGCCGGGGTGCCGATGCGGAGAAAAGCCGCCTAACTCCTGCAACCGCCTGGGATATGCGGCAGTTGTGGCATTGCCGCACCAGTTGTTGACCCATGGTCTCAAACTTGCTGGTTTGTACGCCTGCCGCGGGTCCGTGCGGGCGGTTCTCCGCGGATCCGCGCTCCCGTCCAGGCGGCAGCGCTTCGCGGGACGGCCGCGGCCAGCCGTGAGGCGGCCGTGCCACAGGTGTTACATCCGGCCGGGCCACTCCTTTCGTACTGATCGTATCCGGCGCCTCCGCGGCGCCCACTGTGGCCCGGCTCCGGCCGGGCCCCCGACCATCGACGCCCGTGCTCGCCCGCCCCGGCTCCGGCCGCGCCGGGGGAGCCCACCCTGAGAGTGAAGGAGACTGCATGTCCTTCGAGGCCCACCTCCCCTCGCCCGGACCGAACGGCATCCGCATGCCCGGGAGCGCCGATCCGGCGGACGAGAATCCCCGGAGCGAGGTTTCGATCCTCGTGGTGGACGACGAGCACACGCTGCGGGAAAGCTGCGCGAGCGTGCTCCGCCTGGAGGGCTACAACGTCTCCATGTGCGGCCGCGGCACGGAAGCGATCGACCTGCTCAAGCGCCGCACCTTCGACGTGGTGCTGATCGACCTGTACCTGGACGACGTGCCCGGGACCGAGGTGCTCTCGGTGTGCCTGCAGACCAGCCCGGCGACGCGCGCCATCATCATGACGGGCAACCCGTCGGTGGACTCCAGCGTGGAGGTGACGCGGATGGGGGCCTGGGACTACCTCCCCAAGCCCTTCTCCGCCACCCACCTGCAGATCCTCATCGGGAGGGCGGCGCACGCGGTGCTGAACGACCGCCACACCTCGGCGCTCGCGGAGCGCGAGCTGGCGGCCGACCACCAGGGGCCGGTGGGCGGCCCGGTGCTGCTGGGCCGCTCGCCGGCGTTCTGCCGCGCCGTGGAGCTGGCCCGCCGCGTGGCCCGCACCGACGCTTCGGTGTTCATCAGCGGGGAAAGCGGCACCGGCAAGGAGATGATCGCGCAGTTCATCCACTCCCAGAGCCACCGCGCCAACCGGGCGATGGTCGCCATCAACTGCGCGGCGCTCCCGGAGACCCTGCTGGAGTCGGAGATGTTCGGGCACTGCAAGGGCGCCTTCACCGGG
This sequence comes from Longimicrobiaceae bacterium, assembly GCA_040509335.1. Classification (GTDB taxonomy): domain Bacteria; phylum Gemmatimonadota; class Gemmatimonadetes; order Longimicrobiales; family Longimicrobiaceae; genus JAFAYN01. The sequence continues at coordinate 6,504 of JBEVLE010000640.1, forward strand.
GCCATCAAGGACAAGATGGGCCTCCTGGAGATCGCCAACGGGGGCACCTTCTTCCTGGACGAGCTGACGGAGATGTCGCAGACGATCCAGGCCAAGTTCCTCCGCGTCATCCAGGACGGCATCGTCCGGCGGGTGGGGAGCGAGGGGATCGACGCGGTGGTCAACGTCCGCTTCATCGCGGCCACCAACCGCGACCCGCTGGACGCCACCCAGGAGGGGGTGCTCCGCAAGGACCTCTTCTACCGCCTGAGCGTGGTGCCCATCACCCTGCCGCCGCTGCGCGAGCGGCCGGAGGACATCTCGCTGCTGGCCGAGCACTTCCTCAGCTACTACTGGAAGCGCCACCGCGACCCCAAGACGCCGGTCCCCAAGCTCAGCCAGGCGGCGATCGGGTCGCTGCAGGCGCGCGAGTGGCGGGGCAACGTCCGAGAGCTGCAGAACGTGGTGGAGCACACGGTGGTGCTGGTGGAGCCGGGCTCGACCGTGATGCCGGACGACATCCCCTTCCGCGAGATCGACCCGGCGCCGCGGGAGTCCAAGGCGACGCTCTTCCGCGGGCTGGACGAGCCGTACCACAGCGCCCGCGAGCGGGTCCTCGCCGACTTCGAGCGGGTGTACCTGGGCGCGCTGGTGGACCGCGTGGGGGCCAACATGTCCAAGGCGGCCAAGATCGCGGGCGTGGACCGCACCACGCTCTACCGCCTGATGGAAAAGCACGGCCTGCAGCGCGACACCGTCATCAAGGCGAGCTGAGCGGAGCCGGGGCGGAGGGGGACGGCGGCACATGCCCGAGACCGGCGTCCCCGTGCACCCGCACGGGTCGGATCCCCTGGCCCGGATCTCGTCCCCCGTTCTCCGCTCCGCGGCCCGCCAGGTCCTCGCCGGCATGGCCGACGAGGCGGAGGACGCGGCAGCGGCGGGCCGCCTGGCGGAGCTGGCCATGCGGGTGGAGGACGCCCGCGCCGCCGGGACCTCCGCCGCCGACCTCCCCGACCTGCTGATGGAAGCGGAGCTGGCGGCCCGCTACCGCGACGGCTCCCCTCCCTCCCTCCCCGAGCTCCTCCGCATCGTCCGCTCGTACCGCGCCTCCGCGCCCGCGGCGGAGCTCCCCCCGGGGGCCGCCGGCCTGGACGACCCCGCCGTGGTGGTGGGTCTGGCGCACGACCTCCGCTCCCCGCTCACCTCGGTCCTGTTCCTCGCCGACGCGCTCCGCTCCGGGTACGCCGGGGACGCGGGCGACGTCCAGCGCCGGCAGCTGGGCATCATCTACAGCGCCACGCTGGGGCTGGTGTCCATGGCCAACGACATCCTGGACCTGTACCGACGCGGCGACGACCTGGTGGACGAGCTCCCCTCGGAGTTCTCCATCGCGGAGATCGCCGCGTCCATCGGCGACATCGTGCGCCCCATCGCCGAGGAGCGGCGCGTGGAGCTCCGCTTCACGCTGGAGGGCGAGGACCGGCGCCTGGGGCACCCGGTGGCGCTGGCCCGCGTGCTCCTGAACCTGGTGGTGAACGGCCTCAAGTTCACGGAGGCCGGGGTGGTGGAGGTGTCCGCCCTGCCGGACGGCGCCGGCGGCGTGGAGTTCTCGGTGCGCGATTCCGGCGCCGGGATCCGCCCGGAGCAGGAGGCGGTGCTCTTCCAGCCGCTGCGGCGGGTGAGCCGCTGGAACGGGCCCGGCTTCTCGGGCACCGGCCTGGGCCTGACGCTGGCCCGCGACCTGGTGCGCGCCATGGGCTCCGACCTGGCCTACGAGACCGCCGCCGGCGTGGGCACGCGCTTCCACTTCCGGCTGGACCTCCCCCCCGCGCCCTGACCGCGCGCCGGAGCCACACGACGATGAAGCCCACGGGCCCGCTACGGCGGGCCCGTCGTCGTTTCCGGGATGTTGCGTGAGGGATTACGGCCCGAAGGGGCGAGACCGCGCGGCTGTTTGCGCGGGCTCGACTCCGTTACGCACGGTTGTTTCGTGCGTTACGGAGCCGAAGCCCGACCCCCGCGCCCCGCGGGGGGCACGCCCAAACCCGCCCCTACGAAGTTGTCCCCGTCCACTCGCAGCCCCCGTGCAACTGTGTGGGGCGGTCACCACACACGTCGGCGGGCCACCACGAAACCCGCGGACCCCCCACCTAACCTCCCGGACACCAGACGCATCGATAGCAACGACTTACGAAGATTACCGGCCCGCGGCCCGCCGTGCATGCCCGTTGCATTCCCCGGTTGGTGCACGACGCAGCTGGTGTACACGGAACAAACCGAATCGGGAGAGTCCCACCGTGCTGATCCCCGCGCAGAAATCCGGTCGCTTGACCGCTCACAGGGCACTTACGTCCTCGGGCCTTCTGGCGATCGAAGATCTGGTCGAAAGAGTCCCCTCCACCTCGTGGAGCCGCCCCGCCACCGAGATCGCGGAAGCACCGCAGCTCGGGCGGCGCGCGCTCAACGTCGTGCTCGCGCTGGTGGGAATCGTCCTGGCCGCGCCGGCGATGCTGCTCATCGCCCTGCTGGTGAAGCTGACCTCCCCCGGGCCGGTGATCTTCCGGCAGACGCGGGTGGGGCTGGACCGCCGCAGCCCCGACGGGAGCGACCACCACTGGCGCCGCCGGGTGGACTACGGCGGCCGGCTGTTCACGATGTACAAGTTCCGCACGATGACGGCGTCGGGCGAGGGCGTGCAGGTGTGGGCGCAGCCCCGCGACCCCCGGGTCACCCCGCTGGGCGCCGTGCTGCGCAAGTACCGGCTGGACGAGCTGCCGCAGCTGTTCAACGTGCTCAAGGGCGACATGAACATCGTGGGACCGCGCCCGGAGCAGCCCAAGATCTTCGCGGAGCTGCGCGACCAGATCGACCGCTACCCGGAGCGCCAGCGGGTGCTCCCGGGGATCACCGGGTGGGCGCAGATCAACCAGAGCTACGACCGCTGCCTGTCGGACGTGCGCAACAAGCTGAGCTACGACCTGGAGTACATCGAGCGGGAGTCGGCCGTGCAGGACCTGCTGATCCTGCTGCGCACCGTGCCGGTGATCGTCTTCAAACGCGGAGCGTGGTGACGTGACGAGTGCCACGCTCACGCTGAGCCGCACCGACCTGGGGGACTGGAAGCGCTTTCTCCCCCTCGCCGCCACCGGGGCGGCGTTCGCGGTTCTGTTCTGGAGCCCCATGATGACGCTGGGGCGCGACTGGTGGAACGATCCCGACGCGGGCCACGGCCTGCTGCTGGCGCCGCTGGCCGTGTACCTGGCCTGGAAGCGGGGGATCCGCGACGGCGCCAGGGGGCAGCCGGCCGTGGGGATCGCCATCCTCGTGGCCGCGGTGCTCCTGCGCTACGTGTCCGGGCTGGCGGCGGAGCTGTTCACCATGCGCGCCTCCATGCTGGCCGCGGTCTTCGGGCTGGTGGTGTTCCACCTGGGCTTCCGGCAGCTCCTGCACTGGTGGCTCCCGGCGTCGCTTCTCGCGCTGTCGGTCCCGCTCCCGGCGGTGGTGCTGGGCTCCATCGCCAACCCGCTCCAGTTCCGCGCGTCGCAGATGGGGGCGGGGCTGCTGGAGTGGCGCCACGTGCCCGTGCAGCTGAGCGGCAACGTGATCCGGATCCCCGGGCGCTCGCTCTTCGTCACGGAGGCGTGCAGCGGGCTGCGGTCGCTGGCCTCGCTGATCTCGCTGGGGCTGCTGATCGGCGGGCTGTGGCTGCGGCACCCGGCGAGCCGGGTGCTGCTCATCGCCGCGGCGATCCCGGTGGCCATGTTCCTCAACGGCATCCGGGTCTTCCTCACCGGCTTCCTGGTCTTCTACGTGGACCCCAAGCTGGGCGAGGGCTTCATGCACGTGACCGAGGGGTGGATCATCTTCGTCGTGGCGTTCGCCATCCTGGGCGGAATCGCCGCGCTCCTGAACCACGCGGAGCTCTTCATCCGGAGGCGCAGGGCATGAACGCGTTCAACCGGGCCTGGGCGCCCGCGATCGTCCTCGCCCTCGGCGCGCTGGTCACGCTGGGGATCGACACCCAGCGGGCGCTCCCGCTGCAGGCACCGCTGGAAACGGCGGTACCCGCGCGCTTCGCGTCGCTGGGCTCCAGGGACGTGGAGATCTCCGAGGAGGAGCAGCGCGTCGCGGGGATGAGCGACTACCTGATGCGGGTGTTCCAGGCGCCCGGCGCCGCGGCGAGCGCCTACGCGTTCTCGCTGTACGTGGGATACTACGAGAGCCAGACGCAGGGCAAGACCATCCACTCGCCCAAGAACTGCCTTCCCGGGGCGGGGTGGGAGGCGCTCACCAACCAGCGCGTGGCCATCGCGACGCCGCACGGCCCCGTGCAGGTGAACCGCTACCTGCTCCAGAACAAGAAGCAGCGGGCGCTGGTCCTGTACTGGTACCAGGGCCGCGGCCGCGTGGAAGCGAACGAGTACCGGGTGAAGTGGGACCTCCTCCGCGACTCGGCGCTCCGGGGCCGCAGCGACGAGGCGCTGGTCCGCGTCATCGTCCCGGTGACGGGGTCCGAGGACGAGGCGTTCAAGCTGGCGTCGAAGGTCGCGGGCGAGATGGTGCCCGCCGTGAACCGGTCGCTGCCGTCATGACGGGCGGAGCGCCCGGGATCGTCGCCGAGCCGGCGACGGGCGGCCGCGCCGGTGCGGCCACCCAACCGAACATTCATGGAACCACGAAGATGACCTCGCTGACCTACCGTCCTCTCGTCAAGGCGCTCTACCCCGTCGGCGCGCTGCTCATCGTCGCGTCCGTGAGCGAGCCCGCGCTGCAGGTATGGCCCTTCCGGCTGGGCGAGGTGCGCTGGCGCTTCGGGGCCGTGGGCCTGATGTCGGGCGCGGTCGTCGGGGTGCTCTTCGGGCTGGTGTGGATCATGGCCGTGGCCGCCATCCTCGACCACCGCCGGACGCTCCGCGCGGCCTCGGTGGTGTGCATGGTGATGGCCCTGGTCCTCGCGCTGGTGGCGGTGGCGTTCGGCCTGGACTTCCTCCAGGTCCGCTCCACCGTGAACCCCAACTTCCGGGGCGGGCTGGACCTTACGGTGCTCCGGGCGATGGCGATCATCGGACTCTCGATCCCGGCCGCTCTGGGCCTGGGGATCGGCGGATGGCGTTCCACGCGTGTCTCGGGACGCCCGCACGCCGGCAAAGCCGCGCGGGAGGTCGGTCTCGTCTTCAACACTCAGCCACAAGGAGGCAACCCGGCGTGACGCAGTGGACGGTGTGGCAGCAAAAACCCTTTTGAAGGAGGCACGTATGCAGTTCAAGCAGGCTGGTATGGCGTTGGCGCTCGCGTCGGCGCTCAGCATGGGGACGGCGCAGCAGGGACACGCGGCGCCGATCCTTTCCAACGGCGGCCCGACGTTCGTGACGTACCTGGGCTCCGAGGCGGCGCTCCGCTCGGAGATCTGGTTCTTCGGCTCGGCGAACCCGGGTCCGGACCAGACCCCGTTCGACACGTACGCGGGGTTCTTCATGTACACCAACCAGGCGCCCAACACCAGCACCGCGCCCGGCTCGGGCGGCGTGGCGGCGGGCGGCGGCCCCATGGCCAACATCAATCCGGGCGGGATGTTCGCGTCGGGGACGGAGCTGCACTTCGGGATCTTCGTGCAGGACCTGTACAACCCGGGCTCCGAGAACCCCAACGCTCCGGGCTCGCGCGGCGCGTGGTTCTACACGGGCGCCGGCGGGAGCAACTACGACGGTCGCATCCACGCGATCGCCACGCAGACCGGCGACTGGACGTACACCGTCGGGTTCGAGGACCTGTGCAAGACGGGCGAGCTCGCCTCGACCGATCCGCTCTGCTACAACACGGCGTACAATGCCGACTTCGACTTCGACGACCAGGTGTTCCAGGTGACGTCCACGCCGGAGCCGGTTTCCATGGCCCTGATGGGGACCGGCCTTGCCGGGCTCGCCGGTGCCGCCCGTCGGCGCCGCCGCAAGCAGGAAGAGGAGCAGCAGTAAGGGCTTCGCTTTCTCGCAGGTCGGGCAGGACGGAGGGCTCGCTCCCGGTGGGGGCGAGCCCCTTTTTTATTCTTGTACGAACGGCGACGGATTTGAACTGCGGGGTTGGGCGTGCCCCCGGCTG
>JBEVLE010000641.1:0-8594 GCA_040509335.1 Longimicrobiaceae bacterium
TCCCGCTCCGCGGGCGGCGCCGGCGCCACGGTCGCCGGCATGGACGACGCGGATTCCTCCGCGTACTGGGCCTGGTCCGGGGCACCGCCGCCGCACGCGGCGAGCAGCAGGGCCAGCGGGGCGATGCGGAGCGCGCGCGGGAGCGTCATGGCAGGCGTCGGTGGGGGGGAGGTTGGCGGCGGCGCGGGGAGCGCGGCCGGCAGCGAGGGTGCGAATTGGACCGCGGCGGGGCGGAAATTGTTCCGCGAAGCCCCACCCCGGCGTCAGCCGGGGGCACGCCCGAATCCGCAGTTCAAGCCGTTCCGACCGGCCCTCACGGGTACAGCAGGTACGGCCTGCGCGTCTCCGCGAAGCGCGCAGCGTCCGCGTCCCACGCCCGCAGCTCCGCGTCCAGCGTCCCCGCCTCGATCGCCCTGCGGAGCCGGTCCGTCCCCGCCAGTCGGTCGAAGTGCGCCGGCACCCAGCGGAACTCCTCGCGGTGGCGCCGGAAGACGGCCTCCACCAGGAGCAATGAGGTCCTCACCGGCCGGTACGCGCCGCGGTCGGTGACCACCAGTCGCACCCCGCGCAGCGGCACCCCGGGGAACTTGTCGTCGCCGGGACGGACCGGCGTGAACTCCACCGCCTCGAAGCGCACCCCCGGCAGGGCGCGCGCGCTCATCTCGCGGACGATGGCCGGAGCGTCCAGCCAGGGGGCGCCCACCTGCTCGAAGGGGTGGCTGGAGCCGCGCCCCGCAGACAGGTTGGTGCCCTCGAAGAACACCGTGCCCGGGTAGTGGATCGCCGACTCCAGCCGCGGGATGTTGGGCGAGGGCGCCACCCAGGGGAGCCCCGTGCCGTCGAACCAGCTGTCGCGCGTCCACCCCCGCGCCGGCACCACGACCGGCTCCGCGCCCACCCCGAACTCCGCGTGGAAGAGCCTCGCCAGCTCCCCCGCCGTCAGCCCGTGCCGCACCGGGATGGGGTACATCCCCACGAAGGTGGCGTACGCCGTGTCCAGCAGGTTGCCCTCCACGGTCGTTCCGCCCACGGGGTTGGGGCGGTCCAGCACCACGAAGGGGATGCCGGCCTCCGCCGCGGCCTGCATCCCCAGCGCCATGGTGTACACGTAGGTGTAGGTGCGCGACCCCACGTCCTGGATGTCGAAGACCAGCGCCTCGATGCCGCGCAGCATCTGCGGCGTGGGCTTGCGGGTGGCGCCGTACAGCGAGTGGATGGGGAGCCCGGTGCGCTCGTCCGTGCCCGAGGCGATCGTCTCGCCCGGGGCGGCGGCGCCGCGGATGCCGTGCTCCGGCGCGAACAGCGCCACCAGCTCCACCGCGTCCGAGGCCGCCAGCCGGTCGATCGTCAGCGTTCTCGCGCGGTCCACGCCGGTCTGGTTGGTGATCAGGCCGATCCGCTTTCCCCGCACCGCGGCGGGCGGGTCCGCCAGGAACACCTCGATCCCGGGGTGTACGTCCGGGTTTCGCGGCGTTTGCAGGGGCGCGCAGGCGGCCAGGGCCAGCGCGGCGAGCAGCAGCGTTTTCATCGATTGCGGTTTCGGGTGGTTCTTCCGGCTCTGGCGGGCCGCTCCGGAGCCGGACGATACTGCCGTCCGTCTCCTGCGCGGGCTCCGGGAACCCCGCCAAACGGCCGGCGGGTTTCCCTCCGCCGGGGTGAGCCTCGCCAAACTGCCGGCGAGTCTCCCCCCGCACAGACTTTGGGAACTATGGGAACTGCCACCGCCGTCCGACCGACGCGCAGTTGCAGGCTGTTCCCTGTTCCCTGTTCCCTGTTCCCTTGCTGTCCCCCAACCTACGTCGCGCTCCGCGGTCCCGAAACCGCGCGCCTCGCCGGGGCTGCCTTGACGCATTCCGCGGGCGGGCGTACGATGCCCACACCTCCGGCAGCGCACCCCGGTCCGCGTCCGCCGCCCCCGCCCGCAGGCGAGGGGCGCGCGTGGGCAGGCGGGCGGCGCGGGGCGCCGGGGGCGGGTGCGCAACGGGGATCACGCGAAGGGAGCTTGCATGGCGGAAGCGGCGCGGCGGGCATGGGTACGGGCGGGTTCGTTGATCGTGGCACAGGGCGCGCTGCTGGCGCTGGGCGCCTGCGTGCCCTCGCGTCCACCTCCAGCCCCCGCGCCCATGCGACTCCCCGAGGCGGCGGTACTCGTCCCCGCCGCGCCGGAGGCGGTGGGGCTCGCCGCGGCGCTCCCGGCGCGGCTGGACTCCATCGCGCGGGCGGCGGTCGCGGACCGGGCGGCCTCCGCGGTCGCGGTGGCGGCGGGGCGCTGGGGGCGGCGGGTGCACCAGCGCGGGTACGGCGCCATCGACTGGGCGCCCGGCTCGCCCGCGGTCACCGACAGCACCCTCTTCGACCTGGCGTCGCTCACCAAGGTGGTCGCCACCACCACCGCGGCGATGATCCTGGAGGAGGAGGGGCGCCTGCAGCTGGACCGGCCCGTGGCGTACTACGTCCCCGAGCTCACCGATACCCTCAAGGCCGGCATCACGGTGCGGGAGATCCTGACGCACCGCGGCGGCTTCGAGGCGTTCGCGCCGCTGTTCCAGAACACCCGCGGGCAGGCCGAGTACCTGCGCAAGATCAACGAGCGCCCGCTCAAGCACGCGCCCGGCACCGAGACGGTGTACAGCGACTGGGACCTGATCCTCCTGCAGCGCGTCGTGGAGCACATCACCGGGCAGACGCTGGACCAGTTCACCGAGGGCCGCATCTTCCGGCCGCTGGGGATGCACGACACCGGCTTCCGCCCGTCGCCCGCGCTGCGCCCGCGCATCGCCGCCACCGAGGTGGACCGCAGCCGCGGCGGGCTGATCCACGGCGAGGTGCACGACCCAAACGCCTGGGCGCTGGGCGGGGTGGCCGGGCACGCCGGGCTCTTTTCCTCCGCGCGCGACCTGGCCGTGTTCGCGCAGATGCTGCTCAACAACGGCGAGTACGGCGGCGTGCGCATCCTCCGCCCCGAAACGGTGGCGCGCTGGACCGCGCCGCAGTTCGCGGGCTCCAGCCGCGCCCTGGGGTGGGACACCCCCTCCGGCCGCTCCAGCGCGGGCCGCTTCTTCGGTCCCCGCAGCTACGGGCACACCGGCTACACCGGCACCTCGCTGTGGATGGACCCCGAGCGCGGCGTGTTCGTGGTCATCCTCACCAACCGCGTGAACCCCACCGCCGAGAACCAGAAGCACGTCCCCCTGCGCCGGGTCGTCGCCGACGCCGTCATGGACGCCGTGCTGGACGCCCCCCTCACCGACTGGGAGGCCCGCCGCGGCGTCCAGTGAGCCCTCACCCGGCGGCCTGAGAGCCGCCACCCTCTCCCAATCCTGGGAGAGGGGGCAACGGCTGGATCCTGAGAACGGGCAAGCAGTTGCGTGAGGGATTTCGGCCCGAAGGGGCGAGACCGCGCGGCTGTTTGCGCGGGCTCGACTCCGTTAGCCCGCGTTGTTTGCGGGCTTACGGAGCCGAAGCCCGACCCCGGCGCCAGCCGGGGGCACGCCCAACCAAGCAGTTCAATGCTGTTCCGTTACCGGGCACACCTTGTGCGCGACGACACACGCGGGGCCAAAGAGACATCCAGCAAATCCAGCGAGGTAGCGACAACATGGCGCAAGTCCGAGAGCGTGTCCCCGTCGTCATCGTTGAGTACGACGAGATCGCCCGCACCATCGCCCGCCGCATCGCCGAGGTGATGCAGGCGAAGCGCGCGGCGGGCGGCAGGCCGGTCCTGGGCCTGGCGACGGGGAGCACACCCATCGGGGTGTACCGCGAGCTGATCCGCATGCACCGGGAGGAGGACCTCGACTTCTCGGACGTGGTCACCTTCAACCTGGACGAGTACTACCCGATGGACCCGAAGAGCATCCACTCGTACCACCGGTACATGTGGGAGAACCTCTTCGAGCACATCGACATCCGCCCCGAGAACGTGCACCTTCCCCGCGGCGACGTCCCGCGCGCCGAGGTGGAGGCGCACTGCGCCGCGTACGAGCAGGCCATCCGCGACGCCGGCGGCATCGACTTCCAGATCCTGGGGATCGGCAAGACCGGGCACGTGGGCTTCAACGAGCCCGGCTCCGGCAAGGAGTCGCGCACGCGCCTGCTGGCCCTGGACACGGTGACCCGCCGCGACGCCGCCGCCGACTTCTTCGGCGAGGACAACGTCCCCATGGAGGCCATCACCATGGGCGTCGCAAGCATCCTGGACGCCCGCCAGATCGCGCTGATCGCCACCGGCGAGCACAAGGCCGCCATCGTGCGCCGCGCCGTGGAGGGCGAGCCCGACCCGGACGTGGCGGCCACCTACCTCCAGGACCACCCCGACGCCACCTTCTACCTGGACCCGGCGGCCGCGGCGGAGCTCACCCGCATCAAGACGCCGTGGGTGGTGGGCGAGGTGCGCTGGGAGCGCAAGCAGGAGATCGAGGCGGTGATCTGGCTCAGCCAGATGACGAACAAGTCCATCCTCAAGCTGGACACCAACGACTACCGCGAGCACCACCTGTCCGCGCTGGTGGCGCGCTACGGCTCCGCCGGGCCGCTCAACGGCGAGGTGTTCAACGCGCTGCTCAGCAAGGTGCGCGGCAGGAGCCGGCTCCCCGCGGGCAAGCGGATCATCGTGTTTTCGCCGCACCCGGATGACGACGTGATCTCCATGGGCGGCATCCTCAACAAGCTGCACCAGAACGGCAACGACATCGTCGTCGCGTACCAGACCTCGGGGAACATCGCCGTCTTCGACCACGAGGTGCGGCGCTACCTGGACTTCCTGCGCCGCTTCGACCGCGACTTCCACGTGGCCGGCGGCACCGTGAGCGAGTTCACCGACCGGGTGGAGGCCTTTCTGGACGGCAAGCGCCCCGGCCAGGTGGACACCGCCGAGGTGCTCAAGATCAAGCAGCGCATCCGCGAGGCGGAGGCGGTCTCCGGCATCGAGACCTTCGGGATGACGCGCGAGCAGGCGTGCTTCCTCAACCTCCCCTTCTACCAGACCGGCAAGGTCCGCAAGGACCCCATCGGCCCGCGCGACGTGGAGATCACCCTGGACCTGCTGGAGCGCGAGCGCCCGGAGATCGTGTTCGTGGCCGGCGACCTGTCCGACCCGCACGGCACCCACCGCATGTGCCTGGAGGCGGTGGAGGCGGCGCTCCAGCGCTACTCCGGCGAGCAGCCCGAGATGTGGTACTACCGCGGCGCCTGGCAGGAGTGGGCCGTGTCCGAGGCGGACGTGCTGGTGCCCATGTCCGAGGACGAGCTGACGCTGAAGACGCTGGCCATCTTCAAGCACCAGAGCCAGAAGGACCGGGCGCCCTTCCCCGGGCAGGACGAGCGCGAGTTCTGGCAGCGGGTGCAGGAGCGCAACACCGCCACCGCGCGCATCGTGGACCGGCTGGGGCTCCCCGAGTACTACGCCATGGAAGCGTACGTGGTGCGCCGGAACGGGGCGCCGCTGGACGCGGAAACCATCTCCACGGCGCAGCTCGCCGCGCCGCCGCGCCTGCGCCGCGCCACCGACCACCCGGGGGCCCCGGCGCTGCACGCCCCCGTCCCCGTCCCCGCGGAGGCGGGCGGGGCGGGCGGCAGGGCGGCGGAAGCCGGGGCGCGCTGAGTTGGCGCAGCGCATCCTGGCCGGGGTGGACGGGGGGGGCACCAAGACCCTCGTCGCCCTCGCCGACGAGAGCGGACGTGAGCTGGTCCGCCACACCGGGCCCGCTGGGCTGGTGGACCCGCGCCACCCCACCGCGGCGGCGGAGGTGGTCGCCGCCGTGGTGCGCGAGGCCGTCGCCGCCGCCGGGCTCTCCGGCACGCCGGCCGTGCTCTGCGCCGGGCTGGCCGGGGTGGGGAACCGGGCCGAGCGGGAGGCGGTGCGTGGGGCGCTGCTGGCGGCCGGGGTGGCCGCGCGGGTGGAGGTGGTCACCGACGGCGAAACGGCGCTGGAAGGGTCGCTCGGCGGGGAGGCGGGGATCCTGCTCATCGCCGGCACCGGCTCGGTGGCATACGGGCGGGGGCCGGACGGGCGGGTGGAGCGCTGCGGCGGGTGGGGGATGGTGGTGGGGGACGAGGGGAGCGGCTTCGCCATCGGGCGGGCGGGGCTGGTGGCGGCGCTCCGAGCCATCGACGGGCGCGGCGAGCAGACGCGGCTGCTCCCCCTGTTCCTGGAGCTGCTCGGGGTGGAGGACGCCCCGGGGATCCCGCCGTGGGCGGGGCGCGCCGCAAAGGCCCAGATCGCGGCGCTGGCCGCGCCGGTGATCCGCGCGGCGGAGGCGGGGGACGCGGTGGCGCTCCGGCTGGTGGAGGCGGAGGCGCGGGCGCTTGCCGAGCACGCGGTGGCGCTGCGCTGCCACCTGGACCCGTGGCCGGGCGTGGTGCCGGTGGTGTTCCACGGGGGCGTGCTGGGGACCGCGCTGTACTCGGGGCTGGTGGAGCGGGCGCTCGCCGATGCTTCTCCGGTGTTCCGCGTGGTGGCGCCGGTTGCGGACGCCGTCGCGGGGGCGCTCCGGTTCGCGCGTGCGTCTCTCGCGGCCGGTTGAGGAGGAGGTCCGTCTCAGGCGGGTTCTTGCGTTGGGGCCGCTCCGGAACCAGGCCAAACAGCCGGCCTGTTTCCTACGCGGGTCGCGGAGCCCCGCCAAACTGCCGGCGGGTCTCCGCTCCGGCTCCGGGAACCTCGCGCAAACTGCCGCGCGAGTTTCCCTCCGCGACATCTTTTGGGAAGGGCGGGGAACTGCAACGGCTCGCGCCTTCACGCAAATTATTGCCGTACCGTGATCTCCCGCAGTTGCCCCCTCTCCCAGAATTGGGAGAGGGTGGCGGCGATAAAGCCGCCGGGTGAGGGCCCTCGGCGGATTCCCCTGACCATTTCGCAGCCCGCCATGCACACGCTCCGCTCCGCCGCCGCCGCGCTGTCCCTCGCCGCCCTCACGGCGTGCGCCGCGAACCCGCACGCGGGCGGCACGGGCGCGGCGCGCACCTACGACCTGCTGATCCGCGGGGGGCGCATCGTGGACGGCACGGGAAGCCCGTGGTACCGCGGCGACGTGGCGATCCGCGGGGACCGCATCGCGGCGGTGGGGCTGCTCCCGGGGGCGCGGGCGCGCGACACCATCGACGCCGCGGGGCTGGTGGTGGCGCCGGGGTTCATCGACATGCTGGGGCATTCCGAGTACCCGCTGCTGCGTGACGGGCGGGCGGTGTCCAAGATCACCCAGGGGATCACCTCCGAGATCACCGGCGAGGTCACCAGCGTCGTCCCCGTCAACGAGAACACCCTGCGCGAGCTGGGCGGCGGGCGCGAGCGGGTCGCCTGGCGCGACCTGGACGGCTACTTCCGCGCGCTGGAGGCGGCGCGCCCCGCCATCAACCTGGGCACCTTCGTCACGGTGGGCTCGGTGCGGCGCGCCGTCATGGGCGACGCCGACCGCGCGCCCACGCCGGAGGAGCTGGAGCGGATGAAGGCGCACGTCGCCGAGGCCATGCGGCAGGGCGCAATGGGCCTGTCCAGCGGGCTCATCTACGCCCCCGCGTCCTTCGCCTCGCGCGAGGAGGTCACGGAGCTGGCCCGGGTCGCGGCGCGCTTCGGCGGGGGGTACGCGTCGCACATCCGCAACGAGGGCGACCGGCTGGTGGAGGCCATCGAGGAGGCCATCGCCATCGGCGAGGGGGCGGGCACCTGGGTGCAGGTGCACCACCTCAAGGTGTCCGGCAGCTCCAACTGGGGGAAGATGCCGCAGGCGGTCGCCGCCATCGAGGCGGCGCGCTCCCGCGGCGTGGACGTCACCGCCGACCAGTACCCGTACGCCGCCTCCGGCACCGGGCTGGACGCCATCATCCCCAACTGGGCCCACGCCGGCGGCACCGACTCGCTGCTGGCGCGCATGCGCGACCCCGCCACCCGCGCCCGGCTGCGCGCCGAGCTGACCGGCGACGGGGGCGGCGGCTCGGACTGGCGCATCGGCACCTCCGCCGGGGGGCCGCACGGGGTGATGATCGCCGGCGTGGGCGCCGACTCGCTGCGCAGGTACCAGGGGATGCGGCTGGACGAGGTGGCCCGCGCCCGCGGGCAGGAGGTGGTGGACGCGCTCTTCGACGTGCTGCTGGCCGACCGCGCGTCCACGTCCGCCATCTACTTTTCCATGTCCGAGGAGGACATCGAGTACGCCATGAAGCAGCCGTGGGTGAGCGTGGGGATCGACGCCGGGGCGCGCGCCGCCGACTCCACCATCACCGGCAAGCCGCACCCGCGCGCCTACGGCTCCTTTCCGCGCATCCTCTGCCGCTACGTGCGCGAGCGCCGCGTCATCCCCCTGGAGGACGCGGTCCGCAAGTTCACCGCGCTCCCCGCCGCCCGCGTGGGGCTGGACGACCGCGGCGTGGTCAAGGAGGGGATGTATGCCGACCTGACGCTCTTCGACCCGGCCACCGTCTGCGACCGCGGCACCTTCGAGGACCCGGTGCAGACCCCCGTCGGCATCCGCCACGTGCTGGTCAACGGCACGCCGGTGGTGAGGGACGGCGCGATCACGGGTGCGCGGCCCGGGCGGGCGCTGCGCCGCCCGCGCTGAACGAGGAGCACACGAAAGCGCGGGGCGCCGCCGGCTTGCCGG
>JBEVLE010000642.1:0-7507 GCA_040509335.1 Longimicrobiaceae bacterium
TTTCGGCCCGAAGGGGCGAGACCCGGCGGGGCTGTTTCCGCCGGGTCTCGACTCCGTTACGCACAGTTTTATCGTGCGTTACGGAGCCGAAGCCCGACCCCGGCGCCAGCCGGGGGCACGCCCAACCCTGCCGTCGAAAGCGGTCCGCCTACCCGCCCTCCTCCGGGAACTGCGCGAAGTTGACCACGTTGCCGGCGGGCTCGCGCACGATCAGCTCGTCCGCGCCGTAAAAGGTCTTCCGCCGCGGCGTCACCGGCTCGATCCCCTCCAGCGCCCGCTCCACGGCGTCCAGGTCCTCCACCTCGACGAACAGCATGCTCCCGCCCATGGGCGTCCCGCCCAGCGCCGGGACGTCCTCCTGGACGCTGGCGCGGGTCTGGTACATGATCTCCACGTCGCCCTTCTGCAGGATCACGAAGCCCAGGCGGTCGCCGTGGGGCACCTCGGCGGTCTTTTCGAAGCCCAGGCGCTCCACCCAGAAGGGGAGCGCGGGCTCGATCTCCTCCACGTACAGCACGGGGGTCAGCTTCTTCATCGGTCCTGGTCCTTGCGGGGTGGAGGTCTAGGCCGGCGGTCCGGCGGTGCTCCAAGCTATGCTCCGGCGGCCGCGGCGTATTGTACGGATGCGACACGGGCCTGCTCGCGGCGGTACGCCTCCGGGGTGAGCCCGGCGAAGCCGCGGAACTCGCGGATCATGTGCGCCTGGTCGTGGTAGCCGCACTCCAGCGCCAGCCGGCTCCACCCCGCCCCGGGCCGGGCGCGCAGCAGCTCGCAGAGCCGGCGGAAGCGCGCCACCCGCGCCGCCGCCTTGGGGGACAGCCCCACCTGCTCGGCGAACAGCCGCTCCAGGTGCCGCCGGCTCGTCCCCGTTTCCGCCGCCAGCGCCGCCACGGCGACGCTCCCGTGCGACCGGGCGATCCGCGCGGAGGCCCGCGCCACCGCCGGGTGCGTCGTCCGCCCGGCGGCGCGCCGCCGGAGAGCTTCCTCCACGACGCGCACGCGCTCCGCGCCGCGCGCCTCCCGGACGCGCGACTCCAGCTCCCCCGCCCGCGCGCCCCACAGCTCGTCCAGCGGCACCACGGCGCTGGTGATCTCCGCCAGCGGCAGCGGGAGGAACGCGGCCGCGCCCCCGGGGCGGAAGCGCACGCCCAGCAGGTCCACCTCGCCCTCCATCCACACCTCGGCGGGCCGCAGCATGGCGCCCACGACGTAGCTGCCTCGCGGGGGGCGGGGGTTACCGTCGGCAACGGACGGCCCGCCCGGGTCGAAGATGACGTCGGTGCACCCGTCCGGGAGCACCCGGTTCAGCACGGCGGCCGGCAGCCGCCCGTGGGAGCGCAGCGTCCACACGCACTCCACCCGGCCCGCCAGGTCGGGCGGCGGCAGGTGCTCGCGGTAGTGCAGCTGGGACATGGGGCAGGCGCTCGGCTGGATCGAAAAGCGTGGGGGCGGGGGCGCGCGGCCGCAGCCGTTTACCCCGCGGATCGGGAGGCTCGCCCCGCGGAAGCTTCCGTCCACCCCGCAACCATCGCCGCCTCCGCCTCGTCCTGTATGATACGGCGGCAGGCGGATGCGGGAACGAGCGGAAACCACGAGCGACGGAGCCGGAGCGATGCGACGACAGAGAGGGGCCTCCGGGCGCGGCATGCTCGGGTCCGGGGGACGCCGCCCCCCCGCGGGAACCCTCCCGGACGGCCCTGCCGCTAGGGGATTTCCTTGCGGACCGGGATGCGCGTGACCGCCGGCGCGCCGAGCACCGCCAGGTCCTCCGCGGCCTGCGCCAGCGGCCGCGTGCGCGAGCAGCTGACCACGCGCAGCGCGTCCTCGCCCCCCGCGTACACCAGGTACTCCCCGCCCGCCTCGAAAGGGTAGCCGCACGCCGCGCTGCTGTCGGCGGTGCGCACCACCACGGTGTCCGCTGCGGCGCCCTTCCAGCGCCGTTGCGGGACGATCCTCACCTCCAGGTGCGGGCCCCCCGGGTGACCCGGGTCCTCCTCCCGCCGCTCCGTCACCGACACCACCCGGCCGGCGAACACCGCGTCCGCCTGCCCCAGCGCCTCGCGCGGCGGCACCGGCGGAATGCACGAGCAGCGGGGGGACGCGGGCGGGCAGGGCGCCGCCGACAGCGTGGCGGCAAGCAGCAGGGGAAGCACGGTCACGGCAGGCTCCGGAAACGGGTCGGTGCGGGGCGGCGCCGGCATGGTAACACCGCCGCCGCGCCCCGCGAAAGTGCGGGCCGCTCAGTCCGCCGCGGCCTTGCCCTCCAGTCCTCCCTCCAGCCCCTCCTCCACCTCCTCCACCCCCGGCTTCCGCGCGCGGAAGTAGCGCACCGCCTCGATCCCCAGCGCGCAGAAGGTGGCCCAGGCGAAGCCCACCGCGTACCCCGCCAGCACGTCCGAGGGGTAGTGCACCCCCAGGTACAGCCGCGACGCCCCGATGAGGCAGATCAGCACGGCGGCCACCAGCAGGGTGAGCGCGCGCAGCCGGTGCGTTTCCGCCAGGCGCCCCACCAGGTAGGCCAGCGTCAGGTACACCACCATGGAGGTGGTGGCGTGGCCCGAGGGGAACGAGCCCTGGTCCACGTGGTGCGCCTGCCAGGGGAAGACGTCCGGGCGCGGCCGGTCGAAGATGCTCTTCAGGGTGCGGCTGATCAGCCCCGACCCCAGCAGCGCCGTCCACAGCAGCACCACCGAGTAGCGGTGCCGCGTCACCCACAGGAACACGCTGGCGATGGCCACCGTCATCGCCACCACCAGCCCCGACCCCAGCGCGGTGACCTCCAGCGCCCAGATGTCCAGCTGCGGCGTGTGGTGCCGCTCCATCCAGCGCAGCACCGCCACGTCCATCGCCTGGGTCTCCCCCTCCATCACCTCGTCGGCCACCGTGGCGAAGCCGGCCACCGCGGCCACCGCGAACACCAGCCCGATGGCCAGGAACGCGCCGACGGCGGCGTGGAAGCCGCGGACGTGCCCGCCGATCCAGCGGAACAGCCCGAAGAGGATGCCGCGCAGCGATTCCATCCGCCCGAGGCGGGGGTGGAGCCGCCGCTCCGGCCCGGTGTACGCCGTGCTCTTGCTCATGGCGGGGCGGCGGCGCAGGATCCATACCTCCCGCCCTTGCGTCCCCGCCGCCCGCGCCCTCACCTTGGGCGCATGATCCACCTGGCCGACGTCGTCAAGGAATACTCCGCCCCGCCGTGGCGCGCCGCGGACGGCAGGGTGCGCGCGCTGGACGGGATCTCGCTGGAGGTCGCGCCCGGCACCGCCCTGGGGATCGTGGGCCCCAACGGCGCGGGGAAGAGCACCCTGATCCGCCTGCTCCTGGGCTTTCTCCGCCCCACCTCCGGCGAGGTGCGCGTGGGCGGGATGGCGCCGCGCGCCTTCGTGGAAAGGCACGGCATCGGCTACGTCCCCGAGGCGGTGGCCATCCCCGCCCGCTGGACGACCCGCGGCGCGCTCGGCGCCTTCGCCGCGCTGGGCGAGGTCCCGGACGCGCACGCCCGCGTGGACCGGGTGCTGGGGATGCTGGGGCTGGAGGGGCTGGCGCGCCGCCGCGTGGGGGCGCTGTCCAGGGGGAACCTGCAGAAGCTGGCGATCGCGCAGGCGCTGGTGGGCCCGCGGCGGGTCCTGCTGCTGGACGAGCCGCTCAACGGGCTGGACCCGGTGTGGGTGGCGCGCCTGCGCGGGGTGCTGGCGGAGTGGCGCGCCGAGGACCCGGAGCGGGTGCTGATGGTGGTGTCGCACAACCTGCCGGAGGTGGAGCGCGGCGTGGACCGGGTGGCGGTGCTGGCGGGCGGGCGCATCCGCGCGGAGCTGGACCTGCGCGCCCCCGGGCGCGCGGACGAGTGGCGGCTGGAGCTGGCGGGCGACGCTCGCGCCGCCCGGGTGGCGGAGGCCTTTCCGGGCGCGGTGCGGGCGGGGGAAGCGTGGACGGTGCGCGCCGCGGACGAGGGGGAGATGAGCCGCCGCCTGGCGGCGCTCCTGGGGGGCGGCGTGCGGGTGCGCTCCGTGACCCAGGCGGGCGCGGGGCTGGAGGAGCGGCTGCACCGGGTGCTGGCGGAGGAGGACGCGAAGTGATCCCCGTGACCCTGCGCGACTGGGCTCCGCGCTTCCTGCTGCTGGCGGTGGTGGTATGGATGCTCTACCTGCTGGAGCCCGGCTTCCACCAGCACGAGGCCGCCGCCGCCGGCGACCTCCCCCTGGAGGAGCTGGGGCCGCTGGGGATCTCCGCCACGCTCAGCTACCTGGCGGGGCTCGCCATGATCGTCTTCCTGGCCGGCTTCGTGTCCACCGACCGCCGGCGCGGCTACGCCCAGCTGTACCTGTCGCACCCGGTGCGCCCGCTGGCGCTGTACGGCCTGCGCTGGGCGCTCGCCGCGGCAGTGGCGCTGGGGGTCTCGCTCCTTTTCCTGGTCCTGGGGCAGCTCCTCGCCTGGGGCGCCTTCCGCGGCGGCTGGGCGGGGCTCCTCCTTCCCGCCCTGTCGGTGCTGGTGTACGGCGGGCTCATGGCCTTCCTTTCCGCCGCCCTCCCCCGGGGCGACGCGTGGGTGGCGCTGGCGCTCTTCCTCCCCACCTTCTTCCCGCAGGCTCTCTTCTTCCTGGAGAACGGGCTGAACCCGGCCGGGTACCGCCTGCTCCTGTTCCTGCTCCCGCCCCAGTGGGCGTACCAGGAGGTGTACCAGGGGCTGGTGACCGGCTCCCCCGCGTGGGCGCCGGCGGCCTACGTGGCCGGGTACGGGCTCTTCTGGCTGGGGCTGGGCGCGCTGCTGGTGCGGGTGCGGGAGTGGGCGTAGCCCTCCACCAGGCCGGCGGCCCGGAGGAGCGCGGCGCCGCGGAGGGGATGCGCCCCGGGCTGCACGTGGTGCTGGTCCGCGGGCCGGCGGGCGGCGCCCCGGGCACCCCGGCGGGATACGCGTACCGGGTGGCGGGGCGGGAGCGGCGCGCCTGGGTGGTGGGGCTGCGCCCCGAGGCCGCGACCGTGCAGGCCGTCGCCACCTGCCTGGGCCTGCTGGTCGTGGACCGGGCGTCCGGGGCGATCCCCGCGGCGGCGGGCGGGCCCGCGCCGGGGCTCCTCCTGCGCGACGGCTCGGTGCGCGGCGCGCACGGCCTGCTGGCCGCCGGGGCGCAGTGGGAGGTGCGCCGCATCGCCTACGGGCTGGTGCGCCACGAGATGGGCTACCTGTGGCGGCTCGCGGCCACCCTGCGCGACGGCCGGACCGCTCCCGGGGTGGAGCGCGTCCCGGCCGGCCACCCCCTGCGCAACCCGCGGCTGGAGCAGTACCTGGCGCCGGAGCCGCCGCTGGCCTCCCTGCTCCGCGACTTCCGGGGCGGGCGGTAGCCCCCCCTTCAGCCGCCCCGGCACCGTGCCGAGACTCCAGGGTGACCCCCACCCAACGGAGCGGACCCATGTACGACGACCGCACCCCCGGCGCCCCGCGCCTCGCCCCCGGAGACCTGGCCGCCATCGAGCAGCGCGCCCGCGGCGTGGGCGGCAGCTACATCCACGTTCCCACGGTGCTCGCCCTGGCGCGGCACGACGTCCCCGCGCTCCTCGCCGAGGTGCGGCGGCTCCAGGCGTGCGTCC
The DNA here is from genome assembly GCA_040509335.1 of Longimicrobiaceae bacterium. Lineage (GTDB taxonomy): Bacteria > Gemmatimonadota > Gemmatimonadetes > Longimicrobiales > Longimicrobiaceae > JAFAYN01. Next base: position 5,584 of record JBEVLE010000642.1, read on the forward strand.
GGGAGACGGAGACGGCGGACGTGGTCCTGTCCGCTGCCTGACGGGAGCGCCTGCACCGTCAGGCCGTTGAACGCTCCCGCGGGGATGCGGCTGGCGGCGGAATACAATCCGCATTATAATCCACCTTCGGATCTCGATGTCCCCCGCGGCCGAAGGCAAGCCATGACCCACAAGACCAAGGTCCGCCCGATCGGGACGTCCAGCGGCGTCATCCTCCCCCGCGACGTGCTGGAGGCGATGAACGTGCAGAACGGCGACGAACTGGCTCTGGTTCGCACCGAGAACGGCTTCGAGCTGGTCCCGTTCGATCCCGAGTTCGACGAGATGATGGACGTTTACCGGCGCGGCGCGAAGAAGTACCGCAACGCCCTGCGGGAGCTGGCCAAGTAGCCGATGGCGGAGCCGCGGTGGCTGTCCCGGCGTCTCGTGGACGCGATGCAGCTGGACCAGGTCCGCCAGCACGGCGGGTCACCCGGCGTGCGCGACGCGAACCTGATCGAGTCCGCCCTCCAGCGCCCGCTGGACAGGTGGCACTACGGCAGCGAGCGCGACCTGTGCGTGCTCGCCGCCGCGTACGGCTACGGACTGATCAAGAACCACGGCTACGTGGACGGCAACAAGCGGATCGGTTTCATCTCCATGTACGTGTTCCTGCGCGCCAACGAGCTGGAGCTCGACGCCCCCGAGCCCGATGCGGTGATGACCACGCTCGCCGTGGCCGACGGGAGCGCGGGCGAGGCGGAGCTCGCCGCATGGCTCCGGGCACACTCCCGTCCCGCGGAGCGGCTATAGTCTGTCGCCGCACGGAGAAACAGCCGTCGCCCGTCTTCCGTTGACAGGATCCCGCGGCGGTTCCATAGTTCAGGTGCCTCGTACGACCGTTCGACACTCCTCGTGGCTTCCGCTGCGCCGCTCCCCACCGGGCCACCGACCGTATCCGCACCACCGGAGACCGACCGTGAGGCACGCCCCGGGCCGCCTGGCCCGCTCCTGGGCCGCCGCCGTGCTCGTCGCCGGGGCGGCCGTTCCCGCTGCCGCGCGCGCGCAGCCGATTCCCGCGCCGGGCGCGGAATCGCGGTGATCGCCGGGATCGTGCTGGCCGCCGGGCGCTCGCGGCGCATGGGGCGGCCCAAGCCGCTCCTGCGCTTCCGCGGCACGAGCTTCCTGGAGCGAGCCGTGGACGCGCTTCGCGGGGGCGGATGCGGCGAGGTGGTCGTGGTGGCCGCGCCCCCGGACGACCCGGCCGCGGCGGCGATCGCGGAGGCGGCGGGTAGGGCCGGCGCGCGCGTGGTGGTGAGCCCGCGCCCGGACGCGGAGCAGGTGGACTCGCTCCGCGCCGGGCTGGCCGCGCTCCCGCCCGAGGCCGTAGCGGCGGTGGTGCTCCCGGCCGACGTGCCGGGGGTGGACGACTCGGCCGTCCGCGCCGTGGTGGAGGCCTTTCGGGCACGCGGCGCCCCGGTGGTGCGCGCCGTCCACGCGGGGGAGCACGGCCACCCGGTGCTCTTCGCCCGGCGCGTCTTCGCCGACCTGTTCGCGGCGTCCCTCCCCCAGGGCGCGCGCAGCGTGGTGCACGCGCACGCCGCCGAGCTGGAAGAGGTGGAGGTGAGCTCGCCCGCCCTGCTGCTGGACGTGGACACCCCGGACGACTACCGGCGACTCCTGGCGGAGCACGGCCGTGGCCCCGGCTGAGGGCGTGTCCGCGGCCGCCGCGGCGCGCGCCGCGCTGGAGGCGCTGCGGCAGGGCCCCCCGGTGGTGACGGCGACGGTCGTGGAAACCATCGACGGGGGACCCGCGCTGGGAGCCCGGCTGCTGGTGTGGGAGGACCGCGGCGCCCGGGGGGCGGGGGGGCCGGCGCGGGGAGCGCGGGGCCCCCCGGGGGGGGGGGGGGGGGGGGGGGGGGGGGGGGGGGGCGGGCCCCCCCCC
>JBEVLE010000643.1:0-7401 GCA_040509335.1 Longimicrobiaceae bacterium
GGGCGTGCCCCCGGCTGGCGCCGGGGTCGGGCTTCGGCTCCGTAGCAGACGAAACGACCGTCTGCAACGGAGTCGAGCCCGCGCAAACAGCCGCGCGGTCTCGCCCCTTCGGGCCGAAATCCCTCACGCGGGGCTGCGCTGGCGTCCGCGGGACGCCTCCCACCCGGCCGACCCCAAACACCGGAGCCCGCCGGAGCACGTCGCTGTTGGCCCCCTCTCCCAGAATGGCGCTTCACGCTACGCGTGAACCGGGTTGAAGGGAGAGGGTGGCGGCTCTCAGGCCGCCGGGTGAGGGCCGGGGTCGGCGCCGAGCGCGCCCACGTGCCGGGCGAGCACCTCCTCCATCCAGCCGTGGAGCAGGCCGTTGCTGGCGAGCACCCGGCCGCTCTCCACGGGGCCGCGCGCGTCGCCCGGCCAGCCGCTCACCGTGCCGCCGGCCTCCGCCACCAGCAGCGCGCCCGCGGCCACGTCCCACGGCGACAGGCCCAGCTCGAAGTAGCCCTCCACGCGGCCGGCGGCCACGTAGGCCAGGTCCAGCGCGGCGCTCCCGGCGCGGCGCACGTCCTGCGCGTCCGCCATGACGTCCGCCACCAGGCGGAAGTACGGCTCCAGCGCGCCCTTTCCCGCCTTGAAGGGAAAGCCGGTGGCGAACAGGGCGCGGCGCGGCGTGTCCGTCGCGCTGACGCGGATGGGCGCGTCGTTGAGGAAGGCGCCGCCGCCGCGCACGGCGTGGAACACCTCGCCCAGGAGCGGCGCGTGGACCACCGCCGCGGCCGGCCCCGCGTCGTCCGCGAAGGCGATGCTGACGCAGGTGAACGGGTAGCCGTGGACGAAGTTGTTGGTCCCGTCGATGGGGTCCACGATCCAGCGGCGGCCCGCGGCGAGCGCCGCCGCGGAGGTTTCCTCCGCCACGATGCCGTCGCCGGGAAAGTGGGCGCGGATGCGGGCGATCACCGCGCGCTCCGCCGCCTCGTCCACGGCGGTGACCAGGTCGGCGCGCTCCTTTTCGCGGACCTCGGCGGCGCCCTCGCGGGCCACGATCAGCGCCGCGGCCTCCGCCGCGGCGCGGCGGGCCACGAGCAGCTCGGCGGCGAACTCCAGGGAAGCGTCGGGCATGGGGAGCGTGTGCGGGTACGGGGGACGGCCGGGCGCGGGGGACGGCGCTATTCCTCGGGGACCACGGCGGCGGCCGGCGCGCGGCGGGCGCCGCTCATCAGCGCCAGCGTGCTCCCCACGATCAGCACCGCCCCCGCCACGCTCCACGCGTCCGGCACCTCGCCGAAGAAAAGGATCCCCCAGGCCGCCGCGAACACGATCTGCAGGTATCCCACCGCCGTGGCGCGCCCGGCGCGCTCCATCTGCAGGCCGCGCGTCATGTAGATCTGCGCCACCTGCGTCGTCGCGCCCACGCCCACCAGCAGCAGCCACTCCAGCGGCGTCGGCCAGCGCGGCCGGGCGCCGGCCAGGAGCGGGATGATGGTGGGGATGGTCATCACCGGCAGGTAGAAGACCACCACCAGCGGGTGCTCGTCCCTGAGGGCGCGGATGGTGGTGTAGGCCGACGCCGCGGAGAGCGCCCCCGCCAGCGCGATCGCCACGTGCCAGGGGTTCAGCCGCGCCGCGCCGCCGAAGAGCACCGCCGGGTGCGTCACCAGCAGCACCCCGGCCAGGCTGAGCAGCACGCACGCCACCTCGCGGCGCCCCATCCGCTCCCCCAGCAGGATCCCGGCGAGGATCGCCGTGAACACCGGGTTCATGTACTGGATCACGGTGGCCTCCGCGATGGGGAGGTGCACCAGCGAGTAGTAGAAGCAGGTGATGGACGACGCGCCCACCAGGCCCCGCAGCGCCAGGCGCTTCCGGTCGGTCCCCCAGGGGCGCACCCCGGCGCGCCGCAGCATCGCCCAGCTCAGGACGAAGGTGACCACCGCGCGGGCCAGGACGATCTGCGCGCTCGGGAGCCGGGTGCCGGCCTCCTTCACCAGCAGGCTCATCACCGAGAACCAGAACGCCCCCACCGCCATGTACCGCAGCCCCGCCGTGGAGACCGGGGCCGGAGAGACCGTCTCGGAGCCGGCCCCGGCGAGCGCCGGTGTCGGCCGCATGGAATCCTGCATTCGTGGCCCGTACGGGACGCGCCCCGGCACGCGCGGCGGCGGCGTGGAGGGCGCGGACAGATCGAAAAAGGTCGCCGGGACACCCGGCCCGGGAAAGATCGGGAGGGGGGCGTCCCGGCTGCACCCCCCGCACGGAATGGGCCGGAACGTCGTCTTCGGGCAACGGCGACTGCGGGTTCGGGCGTGCCCCCGGCTGGCGCCGGGGTCGGGCTTCGGCTCCGTAACGCAGCAAACAACGCTGCGTAACGGAGTCGAGCCCCGGCGGAAACAACCCCGCCGGGTCTCGCCCCTTCGGGCCGTAATCCCTCACGCGGGGCTCGCGCTGGCGTCCGCCGGGTGGCCGGGGAGCTGCGTCGTCAGTGCGCCACGCGCCTCACCCGCACCGCGCCCCCGTCCTCCCAGGCGAGCAGCCGCGCGCCGTCCGCGCCCGCCAGGTCCGGGAGCCGGCCTGCCAGCGTGCTCCCGCCCGCGGGGTGCAGCTTCCCGGCCGCGTCCACGCGGCCCAGGAGCAGCTTCGCCGCCTGCTCCCGCCGGTCCTCCCAGGCGATCCACGCGCCGTCCGCGCCCGCCGCCACGTGGACCTGCGACGGCGGCACCCACTCGCCGGTGAGCAGGGGCGTCGCCTCGCCGAAGCGGAGCGCCGCGCCGTCCGCGGCGGCGTACCAGAGCCCCTGCCGCCCCGGCCGCCCGGTGTACCAGGCCACGTGCACCCGCCCCGCGCCGTCCACCGCCACCGACGGGCCCGCGTGCGGGCACCCGGGGAACACCCAGCCGTCCGCGTGCACCCGGCGCGGCGCGGCAAACCCCGCGGCCCCGGGCGCCCGCCGGGCGACCACCACGTCGCGCACGTCGCCCGCGAAGACCCTGCGCCAGGCCACGTACACCGCGCCGTCCGGCCCCACCGCCAGCGAGGTGCGGCAGCAGGGGCACACCTCCCCGTCCACCACCACCCCCGCCCCGAAGCTCCGCCCCCCGTCCATGGACGCCGCCACCCGGACCTCCGAGCCCGGGAGCCCCTCCTCCCCCGCGGCGTGGGCCCCGTGGCCGCCGTGCCCGCCCGGCGCCGCCGGCCGGATCCGCCCGGCGGCGACGCGCTCCGCGCGCAGCCGGTCGCGGACGCGCGAGTCGATCCACGACACGTACACCGTCCCGTCGCGCGCCACGGCCAGGTGGTGGAAGGTGTGCGACGAGGGGAGGCCGCCCGCGTCGTCGTTGACCGTCGTCGCCGGCGCGAAGGTGCGCCCGCCGTCCTCCGAGCGGGCGAAGCGCAGGTCGCTGGCCGGGAACGGCCGCCCCGGCACCGGCGTGCTCCGCTGCCAGGCCACGTACACCTCGCCGCGCGGCCCGGTCGCCACCTGCGGCGGGGCCTGGTCGTGCGTGGAAGCGTCGCCGGGCCTGTCGTTGACGCGCACCGGCGCACCCGCGGCCCCGTCCGCGCCCACGCGCGCCAGGTACACGCCGGCAACGCCGGCGCTGTCCGCCACCCACGCCACGTACGCCGCGCCCGTGCGCGCGTCCGCGGCCACGGTGGGCCGCCCGGCGCCGCCCGCCGCCAGCGTCACCGTCGGCCCCGGCGTGTCGCCCGCGGCCTGGGAGCACGCGGCCAGCGCCGCGAGCCCCAGGAGCGCCGCGCACCCCGCCGGGCCCGTCGCCCTCGTCGCCGCCACGTCAGCGCCCCCCGCCCAGGCGGACACCCACGTACACCGTCCGCGGCAGCCCCGGCGTCATCTCCTCCCTGGCGAAGGCGCTGTACGCGGCGAGCTCCGCGTAGCGCTCGTCCGCCAGGTTGGTGACCCGCGCGGTCAGCTCCACCCGCCGCGCCACGGGGAGGGCGGCGCGCAGGTTGAGCAGGTCGTGGCCGTCGTAGCGGTGGGTGTTTTCCGGGTCCATCCAGTAGCTCCCCACGCGCGTCCACTCGCCCTCCACCCGGGCGCCCGCGAGCCACGCCGGCGCGTACGCCAGGCGGGCGCTCGCCAGGTCGCGCGGCGCCGCCTCGATGCCGTTGCCCGCGTAGCTCACCGCGGCGCTGGGGGCCCAGTCCTCGTACGTCTGGCGCGAGCGCGACCAGTTGGCGTCCGCCGTCAGCTCGTCCGTCAGCGCCAGCGCCGCGCCCAGCTCCACCCCGCGGTGCAGCGTTTCCCCCGCGTTGCTGGAGATCCGGCTCCCGTCCGCCGCGCGGAAGGCCAGGATGTCGTCGCGGATCCGCATGCGGTACGCGGCCGCGTCGTAGCTCAGCCGGCCCACCCGGCCGCGGAAGCCGGCCTCCACGTTGTCGGCGCGCACCGGGCGCAGGTCCGTCGAGCTTTCCGCCGGCCCCTGCCGGAAGAGCTGCCCCTCCGCCGGGGCGCGGAAGCCGTGGCCGTACGAGGCGTACACCCCCAGCGCCGGCCCCGCCTCCCAGGTGACGCCCAGCTTGGGGCTCACGTGGTCGTAGCGCGGGGCCGCGTCGGCGGGGCGGCGGTGCGGACCCGTCGCCAGCGGCGCCAGGCGCGAATCGTAGTCGTAGCCGGCGTGGTCGTAGCGCAGCCCGGCCACCACGCGCACCCGCTCCAGCGGCGAGGCCTCGGCCTGCACGTACGGCGAGACCCCGCGGAACACCACGTCGTAGTCGTAGACGGTGTCGCCGGCGGTGAAGGCGCGCATCACCCGGCCGTCGCGCTCCGGCGCGATCCGCCGCTCCAGCCGGTAGCCCGGGCTGTAGTCCACGTCCACCCCGGCGATCACCCGCGCGCGCAGCGGCCGGAAGTCGCGCCGCACCTTCGCCAGCACCCCCGCCGAGGAGTGCCCCGTGCGGTACCACACCGGGTCGTACGAAAGCATCCAGCTGGGGACGATCTCCATGGAGTTGCGGCGCACGAAGGGCGTCACGCTGAACAGCGTGGAGCCGGACACCTTCTCCCACGCCGACGACAGGCGGAACGCCGCCACCCGGCGGAGCGCGATGGGGTTGTAGTTGACGGTGGGGTGGTCGCGGAAGTCGCCCAGCGACACCGCCGACGGGTCCGTCTGGTCGATGTGCGAGAAGGTGGCGACCGTGCGCAGCGCCGCGTCGCCCGGGAGGGCGCGGTCCCAGCGCAGCGTCCCGCTCTGGCGGGCGTAGTCGGTGGCGTCGCGCCACCCGTCGGTGCGGGTCAGGTTGAGGTCCGCGCGCAGGCCGTCGCGCCCGCGCGTTCCCGCGGCGGTCAACAGCGCCCGCCCCCACCCGAAGCCGCCGCCCTCCACCGCCGCCTCCAGCCCCGCCCCGGCGGAGGGAGCGCGCGTCGCCACGCTCACCACCCCGCCGATGGCGTCGCTCCCGTACAGCGCGGTGGCGGGCCCCTTGAGCACCTCGATGCGGTCCGCCTGCGGGAGGTTGACCTCGTACAGCGCGTTGTGGTTGAAGAAGCCGGTGGAGCGCGTGGGGACGCCGTCCTCCAGGAACAGGTACACCGGCTTGGTGGTCATCGGCTGGCGGATGGCGGTCTTGTGCCCCTCGCCCCCCGCCGCGCCGATCCACACCCCGGGGATGCGGTTGGCGATCTCGGAGGGGTGGGCGGGCATGGAGGCGCGGATCGCCGCGCCGCCCACGGCGTGCACCGTGGCCGGCGTTTCCGCGCGGCGCTGCGCCTCGCGGCTGGCGCTCACCACGATCTCCTCCAGCGCGAAGGCGGCGCCCGCCAGCCGGAAGTCGGCGCGCGCCGCCGCGCCGGCGGGCACCACCACCGGGAGCGTGCCCGGCGCGAAGCCGATGCGCACGGCCGTGAGCGTCAGCGCCCCGGCGGGGACCCCGCCCAGCGCGAAGCGCCCGCGGGCGTCGGTGTGCGTGGACGCGCCGCTGGAAGCGCGCACGGCGGCCCCGGCCAGCGGCTCGCCGGTGGCGGCGGACACCACCGTCCCCTCCACCGAGCCCGGCTGCTGGGCGCGGAGCGGGAGGGCGGAGGACAGCAGCAGGACCGCGGCCGCCAGCAGGCGGGCGGCCGGAACGGACATGGATGCGGAGGCGCGCACGGCGCTCCGGACGACGGGACGGGACAAGGCTCCACCTCGGGGAAGAGGGCTGCGTACGGGAGCGCGGGCTCCGGCCGCCGTCGTGGCGTCCGGGCGCTCCGGGTCACCTGGGGTCAGGCGCGCAGCGCGGGAGGTGCGAGGCCGTAGGGAAGGACGAAGGGAGGGAAGCGGTCCGGGAGCCCGGTCCCGCGGTCCGCCACGGCGACGGACGCCGCGGGCACGGCGTCTCCGACATCACAGAAGGGCACCGCGAACACCGGGAGCGCCACGCCGGCCGGGCAGCACCCCACGCAGGTGCAGCCGCCGTGGGCGCCGTGGTCGGCCGGCGCCCGGTCGTGCTCCGCGGCCGCCGAGGCGGCCGGATCGTGCTCCGGGTGCGCGCCGTGCCCCGCCCCGGCCGCCGGTCCGCCGCCCGCCCGCGCGACGGCGGAGTGGTGGGGGCACGGGTGCAGCCCGACCGCGTCCCCCGTCCAGGTGAACAGGAGGAGGAGCGCCGCCAGCAGGGCGGAGAAGCGGTTCGCCGCGGAACGCTTCACGGGGGACGGGTGCGGGGCGTGGAGCATGGGGTAAAGATCGGCGGCGCGCGCCGGACGCGCAGTCCGGACGCTCCCCGAAGCCGCGTGGGAGATTTCCCGACCGGGGATGCGCGGCCTCACAACGATAGCCGCGCCGCGCCCCGCTGACCAGCATCTCGTGCGCGCGGCGCCGTCTGGCCTCCGCCGCGCCGATGTGGCATCTTCCCGGGCCGCCGCCCCGGCCCGCGGGGCGGCCGGTCCCCAGGCCCGGACGGACACCAGGTACTTCGATGCACGGCAGCGGATGGGCCACGCGCCCGTTTCGTCCCGCGGCGGGCGCCCTCCGGCGGGCGCTCCTCCGCCTCCTCCCCGCCCTCCTCCTCCTCGCCGCCCTCCCCGCGGCGGGGCGGGCGCACACGCGGCTGGAGTCCTCGTCCCCCGCCGCGGACGCGGTCCTGCGCACCCCGCCCGCCGAGCTGCGCCTGCGCTTCAGCGCCCCCGTGGAGCCGCGGCTCACCGGGGCGACGCTGCTCGGCGAGCTGGGCGACACCGTCCTGGTGGCCGTCGCGGCCCCTGAACCAGGCTCCGGCAACCGCGCGTTCGTGGTCCCCGTCACCACCACGCTCGCCCCCGGGCAGTACATGGTGGAATGGCGGACGGCGGGCGCCGACGGCCACGTGATCCGCGGCGCCTACTCGTTCGTGGTGGAGGGGCTCGCGCCCCCGGCCGCCGCCGCGCAGCCGGCGGACACCGTCCCGCCCCCCGCGGGACCGGGCGCCGCG
>JBEVLE010000644.1:0-2946 GCA_040509335.1 Longimicrobiaceae bacterium
GGCGGCGCCCGGGTCCGCCGCGCCGCGCCTGTGCGGCAGCGTCGGCGAGCCGGAGGCGGACGGCACGGCGGGGCGCGGGCCGGCCCCCGGCGAGGGGGCGCTCCCCGTCCGGCCGAACACCCCGGAGAGCCCGGGCTTCCTCACCTTCGCGGCGACGGCGGCGGAGCCCGGGCGGGCGGCCAGCCTGGAGCTGGACGCGCGCTTCCGGGCGCGCTTCGTGGAGCTCCCGTCCGGCGCCCCGGGGGAGGCGTACGTCCACGCGACGCCGGAGCGGCTGCGCTTCGTCCTGGACACGCCGGGCGACGCACCCCCCCCGCCGGGGACGGTGAGCGTGCCGGTGCCGCTCCGCGCCCGCCCCGCCCCGCCGGTGCTCCGGGAGCAGCGCGCGGAGCAGGCACCCGCCGACGATCCCGGCTCCGACGCCGGAGCGCCGCTTCTCTGGGACTACGCCGTCACCCTGGCGCACGCCGGGGATGCGGCACAGGACGACCTGTGGGTGAGCGTCGCCTGGAACCTGCCGCTGGACGGCCCGGGGCCGCGGGCGCCCCGGCCCTCCGCGGAGCCGGACCCCGCCCGGCCGCTGTTCGAGGCGCTCGCCTCCTTCGTCACGGCGTGGCCGGCGCTGCGGCCCCACGTGGCCGCCCTGCCGCGGGCGCTCGCCGGGGACCGGGACGGGAGCCCGGCCCCGGCCCGGGTGCTCGCGGCGCTGCTGGAGCAGGTGGAGCCGGTGGCTCGGGCGTGGGACGCGCTGCGCGGGACCGGGGACGGCGGCGCACGACCGCTGGCCGCGCCGGCCGTGGAGGCGCCGGCCCCCGCGGGCGACGCGTACGTGGTGAGCTTCGCGGACGCCTTCACCACGGGGGTGCTGCGCGTGTTCGCGCGCGCCGGGGAGCCGGACGGCCCCTGCGACCCGGCGGGGATCGTGTGGCCCCGGGTCGACGGGCGGACGAACGGCGAAGTGGCCCGCGCGGCCGCCGGCGCGCCCGGCGGCTCGGGGTGCTGGTTCACCGCCGACTACCCGTTGGCGCCGCGGCCGGAGCGGCCGGCCGGCACGCTGGAGCTGACCTGGCCGCGGCTGGACGCGTCGGCGAGGCAGACGGCGTCCGCGGCCTGCCGGACCGTCCGCAACGCCCGGCTCCGGAGCGGGACGGAGACCAGCCCTGAGCTGGTCCTGCGGACGGCCCCGGCGTCGTTCCCAGCGCCCGTGGTACCGGCGATCGTCGTCCCCCGGCGCACCTTTCCCGCGGGCGCCGCGCTCGCCGCGACGCTGGAGGAGGCGCTCCGGCCCTTCGCGGCGGCGGGGACCGCGGCCGGCAGGGACCGCCTGCTGGACGTGGCGGTCACCTTCCGCTTCCAGGTGGAGGCGCCGGAGGCGGACGGCGACGTGCCGTGGAGCGAGCTGCCCGTGCTCCTTGCCCCTGGCATCCTGCTCACCGACGGGTCCGCCGGCGCCCCCCCGGAGGCGGCGCTCACCGTCCCCGGGCTCGCCGCCCGCCTCGCCGCGGGCGCGGACGCCTGGTACCGCAGCGCGGCGCCCACCACCGCGGCGGCCCGCCTGGGCCTGGACGTGTCGCTCCGCGCCGACGGGGAGGAGGCGCAGGTTCCGATCCTGCGCGCCCCCGACCTGGAGATCGAGGTCCCCGCGGGGTGGTGGCCGCACTAACGTTTTTGACACTTGACACACGCATAGTTCCCGTGTAGATATACACAACAAACACTCAACACCGGTCCGCATCGTCCCAGACGGAGGGACCGGGCGAGGAGGAAGCAGCGTGCTCCGCCGGAGGGACCCGGCCGGGCACGGACAACCCAGCAGCGCGACCTCCCGGGCATTTCCGGGCCGCCGGCCGGTCATCCGACCGGCCGGTCACGGCGACGGTCCCCGGGCGCTCTCCCGGGGACCCGTTCTCCACCGGATCTTCACGGGAGGCTACAATGGTACGCGTAACGATCGACATCTTCTCCGGGCGCCCGAATCCCTCGTTCCTCCTGGACGAGAAGGAAGCGCGCGAGATCCTGCGGCAGCTCGGCTCGACGCCCGAGGCGGTCACGCCCGAGGACGTGGCCGCGGGGGTCCTGGGCTACCGCGGGATGATCCTGGAGCTGGACGAGGAGCCCGCCGGGAAGCTCGCGCTGCCGCGCCGGCTGCGCGTGGGCGGCGGCGTCTCCAAGGACGAGGGGCGCGGGCTGGAGCTGGCGCAGCGCCTGCTGGAAAAGGCCGGCAAGCTCACCCCGGCGGCCGAGGGGGACTTCGGCAAGCTGGGGGTGTACGACGAGGGCGCGCTGAAGAAGCTGGTGGGGGAGGAGCTGCTCCTGGTGGAGTCGCGCAACGTCAGGCTGGCGTCCGCGTCGGCCGACCCGAACGCCCCCATCGCGGTGCTCCCCGAGGACGAGGAGGGCTCGGTGTCCATCCAGGCCGCGGCCCCGGTCCTGGGGCGTGACGCCTCCACCTGGGGCGCGTACACCGTGGGCACGTGCAGCATCGAGGCGTCGGCGTTCAACCCGGGCTTCTGGAACACCTCGTCCACGGTCCGGCTGAACAACAACTGCTACAACTACGCCAACAACAAGCGCACGGACACCTTCGCCCAGCCGGGCAGGGCCACCGGCGCGCAGACCGGCACGATGCAGTGCGCCAACGTGGGGACCGCGGCCGTGAGCGACGGGCTCAAGGCGTACCCCACCTGCGCCACCACCGGCGTTCCGCGCTACTACGTGGCGCTGGTGATCGCTCCCGGGGTCGACTACCACTGGTACCGCTACCAGAGCAACGGCTACTACGGGCACAAGCCGGGGCAGACCAACGCCATCAACACGGACAACAGCGGCGTGGTGATCACCAACCCGCAGACCGCCAACCGCGGAATCTACACCAACTTCTGCGGCTACTACACCGCCCCCACCAACGCGCAGATCGCGTAACCCACCGCGCACGCCGGGACCTCC
>JBEVLE010000645.1:0-9270 GCA_040509335.1 Longimicrobiaceae bacterium
GCCCGGCCCGCACGGCGAGCACCCGCCCCGGCAGCGCCGCCTCCGCGGCCCGCTCGCAGAGGGCCTTGAGCGGGCCCAGGGTGCGGAAGTCCACCTCCTCGGCGGCGGGGTCCTCCGGCGCGGCGAGGGGAAAGCTCTCGTCGATCCCCGGGACCGCGGGGAAGTCGGCGTAAACGGCGAGCGTGGACACGAAGGTGTAGTGCTCCACGGCGTCCGCCAGCAGCTCGGCCGAGTCGCGCACCACGCGCGGCACCTGCCCGGAGGTGTCCACCACGGCGTCCCAGCGCCGGCCGCGGAGCGCGTCGAGCCCCCCGTCGCGGTCGCCGCGCAGCTTCTCGCACTCCGGGAAGAGCTCGGGGTTGTGCCGGCCGCGGTTGAAGAGGGTGACCTCGTGCCCCCGCGCCAGCGCGGCCTCCACCAGGTGGCGGCCCAGGAACACCGTGCCGCCCAGCACCAGGAGCTTCATGGCTCCCTCCCTCCGCCGGCGCCGGCGGGCTCGGCCAGGATCTCCCCCACCTTCGCGCCCGTGGGCCACTTGAGCACCTCGGGCCAGGGCTGGTAGAGGAAGAAGGCGTGCCCGGTGGATGCCTCCAGGCGCGCCACGTCGCCGATCTGCGACTTCACCGGCCCCTGGGTGAAGCGGACGCCGCGCGCCTCCAGCCGGTCCACCGCGCCGCGGATGTCGCTCACCAGGAAGACGGGGGCGATGCCGCGGGTGTGCTCGGGGTCCAGCGCGCGCGGCGAGTACACCCGCCCGAAGTCGTCCACCACGGGGCTCCGGTGGATGTGGTGGGTGGTGAGCAGCATGCCGCCCGCGTCGTACTTGGCGATCCCCTTCTCCTCCGGCGGGCAGGCCGGGTTGCAGCAGTGCACGCGCTCCACCGGCAGGAGCCCCAGCGCGCCCTCGTAGAAGGCGTCCGCCTCGGCGGAGGAGGGGACGAACATGAACAGGTAGACGAGCGGCTTGCCGTCCAGCCCCAGCCCGGCGTCCGCGGGGAGCTCGGCGGCGGGCGGGCCGATGAGCTCGGAGCCGCCCCTGCCGCACGCGCGCCAGACCTCGCGCAGCTTTGCCGCGCTGGGCCAGGAGAGCGCGGTGGCGGAGGGCTCGTAGATCATCAGCCGGTGGCCGTTGGGGTCGTAGAAGTCGGTCACGCGGCCGATCTCGTAGGTGCGGCGGCGGATGAAGGCGACGCCGCGCGCCTCCAGGTCGGTGCGGGCGGCGTTGAGGTCGTCCACCAGGAAGACCACGTCGGAGGCGTCGTCGCGCCGCCCGGCGAGGACCACGCCGTAGTCGGCCGCGCGGTGGAGCGCGAGGATCACGCGCCCGGCGTCCAGCTTGACCGTGTCCTCGTCCGCCTCGATCACCCGCAGCCCCAGCCTGCGCTCGTAGAAGTCGCGCGACTCGGCGATGTCGTACACGTACAGGATCAGGTAGCCGATGCGGGCGCCGGCCAGGACGGCGTCCGGCGCCTCGGCGACGGGTTCGATCAGGGTGGACATGGCGGGCCTCCTCGCGCTCGCGCGGCCGGGGGGACGTTCTGGTTGAGGCGGAACAGGTTGTCCGGGTCCCACGCCGCCTTGAGGGCGGCCAGGCGCCGGAAGGTCGCCGGGGGATAGGCCTCGCGGACGCGCTCCGGGCCCTCGTCGCCCAGCTCGTTGACGTACACGCCGGCCGTGAAGGGCCTCACCGCCCGCCAGGCGTCGTCCGCCCAGCGGCGGTGCCGCGCGTCGTCCCGCGGGTCGGTCCACACGGCGTCGATGGCCACGTCGAACGGGGCGCCGCGGTGGCCGAAGGCGGTGTCGTGCTCGCCCACCCGCGCCACCGCGCCGCCCAGCGCGGACACCATGACGATGGAGTACGGGGACGTGATGCGCGCCGCGTGCTCCGCCAGCGCGTCCACCACGTCGTCGCCCAGCCCGGCGAGGTGGCCGCAGCGGCCGTACGTGCGGCGCCCGAACACGCCGGCCGCGTCGTACATGCGCTGCAGCTTCAGGTACGGCATGGGCCCGATGCGGTCGATCAGCGGCTCCCCCAGCTCGCCCAGCGGCGCCAGGTCGCGGCGGGCCGCCTCCGGGGTCCCCGTGTGGCACACGGCGACGGCGGCGACCGGCGTGCCCACCCGCTCGGGCGGGACGAACGGCGCGGGCGGGAGGAGGAGGAAGTTGCAGAGCGCCGACAGGTCGTCCGGGGCGGCGGCCATGAGCCCGCGGTAGACGCGCAGCACCTCGGCGTGCCGCTCGGCCGGGTAGAACGCCATCCCCCCGGTGACCATGGGCCCCACGGGGTGCAGCCGGTACACCAGCGAGGTGGCGATCCCGAAGTTGCCGCCGCCGCCGCGCAGCCCCCAGAAGAGCTCCGGGCTCTCGTCCGCGCCGGCGGTCACCAGGCGGCCGTCGGCGGTGGCCAGCTCCACGGACAGCAGGTTGTCCACCGCCAGCCCGAAGCGGCGCATCAGCCAGCCGTACCCCCCGCCCAGCGTCACCCCCGCGATCCCCGCGGAGGAGATGCGGGCGCCCGTCGTCGCCAGGCCGAACGCCTGGGTCTCGTGGTCCAGCTCGCCCCAGGTGAGCCCCGCCTGCGCCCGCGCGGTGCGCCGCGCCGGGTCCACGCGCACCCCCTTCATGGGCGACAGGTCGATCACCAGCCCCCCCTCGCACACCCCGTGGCCGGCGGCGGAGTGCCCCCCGCCCCGCACCGCCGGCGGCACCCCCTCGCCGCGGGCGAAGCGGAGCGCGGCGAGCAGGTCGGCGGGGCCGGCGCAGCGCGCGATGATGGCCGGGCGCCGGTCCACGCGGCCGTTGTAGACCCGGCGGGCGTCGTCGTACCCCGGGTCTCCGGGGACGAGCACGGCGCCGCGCATCTCCCTGCGGAGCGCCCGCACGGCGCCGCTGCCGAGCTGGCCGCCGGCCGGCGCGGCGGCGGGCTCCGGGGGGGCGGCCAGGCCGGGGGGGGCGCTCACGCCGGGCCGGGGGTCAGGGCCGCGCGGCGAGGAGCTCCTCCAGCTTGCGCCCGCCCGGGCCGTCGCGCGCCTCGTCGGAGGGCTCCCAGAGCTGGAAGGCGTGGCCGGAGGGCGCCTCCAGGCGGGCCGTGCCGCCGGCGCGCGAGTAGGTGACCGTGGGCGCCAGGCGGATCCCGTGCTTGGCGAGCTGCCACACGGTGTCGCCCAGGTCCTCCACGTGGAAGACGGGGGTCACGCACGGGGCGGCTTCCGCGCCGGCCTCCGCGGGGCGGAGCTCCAGGACGACGCCGCCCGCGTCCAGCCGCACGGTGCGGCCGTCGTCGGCGACCACGGGGAGCCCCAGCACCCCGGCGAAGAAGTCGCGGGAGGCGGCCAGGTCGGGGACGGTGACGACCAGCGAGACGATCCGCGGGCTCCCCAGCACCGGGCGGTCCTGGGGAAAGATCCGGGGCATCTGCATCTGCATGCTGTCCTCCTCGGGTGGGGCGCTCGCGCTCCCGCCGGCCCGGCGCGGCGGCGGTCAGAGCGTGATGCGCTTGTAGTTCTCGGCGTACTCGTATCCCCCGGCTCCGCCCACCCCCTTCATCCACCCGTACACCCACGCCAGCGACTCGCGGGGGTCGGCGCCGCCCACCTGGCTGCGGTGGCACCGGATGGCGGCGATCTTCCGGTCCATCAGCGCCGTGGCGTCCACGTAGTGGTCGGTGCGCTCGTAGCCGGGGATCCACACCTCCTTGACCCGGTGCGGCTGGAGCCCTTCGGCCAGGAGCGCGGGCTGGGCGCGGGCGTTGGCGGCGTCCGGGAAGACGGCGGCCAGGGTGGCCTCGCCCACGGCGAAGTGGTCGGGGTGCGAGGCCTCGATGGGGACGTCCAGCGCGCGCCGCGGGAAGTGGGTGATGACCAGCTCGGGCCGGAAGCGCCGGATCTCGCGGGCGATGGCGGTGCGCAGCTCGTCGGTGGGGGCGAGGCGGCCGTCCGGGAAGTCCAGGAACGCCACCTCCTCCACCCCCAGCTCGCGGGCGGCGGCGCGCTGCTCCTCGTACCGCCCCGCGGCGACCTCGGCGCGCGTGGCGTCGGGGTCGCGGCTCCCGTTGGCGCCGTCGCTGCACACCACGTAGGCCACCTCCGCCCCGGCGTCCACCAGGCTGGCCACCGCCGCCCCGAACAGGAACTCCGGGTCGTCCGGGTGCGCGGACACCACCAGCGCGCGCCGGTACGCGGGCCGCCCTCCGTTGCCGTTGCCGTTCCCCGCCGTTGCCGCCCTGTCGTCGCTCATGGGACCTCCCGTGCGGGTGGGGGTGGATCGGCCCCGGCGAGGAGGGCGCGGAAGAGCGCCATCCGCTCGTCGGAAAGGGGGACGGTGAGGCGCAGCACCTCCAGGCGCAGCTCGGGGAGCACCGGGGCGGGCGCGGGGCGCAGGGCGCGGATGCCGCGCGCCTCCAGCAGCGCCGACGCTGCGCCGCCCGGGTCGGCGACGCCCAGCCAGGGGAGGTCGGGGTGGTTGGGGATCACCTCCAGCCGCTCCACCCGCAGCAGCCCCGCGGCCAGCGGCTTGACCTCGCGGACGCGGGCGCGCAGCCGCGCGAACACGTCGCCCGCGGCCAGCAGCCGGAGCGCGGCCCCCAGCGCGAGCTCCCCCACCTGCATGGGCGCCACCAGCTCGCGCACCCGCCGCGCCGCCCCCGGCGAGGCCACGGCGAAGGCGGCGCGCATCCCCCCCAGCGAGTACGCCTTGGTGAAGCCGCGCAGCACCACCAGGTTGTCGAGGCGCCCCACCAGGGTGGCGGCGCTCGCCTCCGGGCCCAGGTAGGGGGCGGGGCTCTCGTCGATCACCACCATGGCCCCCGCGCGCGCCGCCGCCCGGGCCACGGCTTCCAGCTCGTCCAGCGGGAGGAAGCGGCCCAGGAAGTCGGGGCGGTCCAGGTGGAGGAGCGCGGGGCGCGCCGCCTCCAGGTGGGCCACGAGCCGGTCGCGGGTGGCGTCGCCGGCCAGGAGCCGGATCTCGCTCCCCCGCGCCGCCGCCCACGCTTCCAGGTCGGGGTGCACCAGTTCCGGCGCGGCCACCGGCCCCCCGTCCGCCATCCCGGCCAGGTCGTGCAGGAGCGAGGTGACCCCCGCGGCGAAGGTGAGCTGCCGCGATTCCAGCGGGATGCCGAAGAAGCGGGCGACCTCGGCCGCGCCGCGCTCCCCGCCGTAGGGGTCGTCCACCGGGTAGGCGGCGACCACCTCCGCGCCGCCGCGGCCGGCGGAGCGCACCAGCTCCTCCCACACGGCGGTGGGCGCGGGGTCCAGCAGCTCGGCCTCGTCCGAGGCGTAGCGCAGGTCCAGGCGCATCCCCGCCGGGGTGGACCAGGCGGCCACCGCCAGCGCTTCCGGGGGGGCGGGGAGCGGCCGCGCCACGAACTGCACCGACTCGGTGGCGGGGTTGGCGGGGAAGTGGGCCATGAAGTCGGCGTCGATGCGCTCCACCCCCAGCCCGGAGAGCCGCACCTGCGCCATGAGCCCGGCGACCGAGCGGGCGCGCACCTCCAGCTCCCCCAGCCGCCGCCGGCGCGCCGCCGCGGGGGTGTCGTCCTCCGCCGCCGCGGGCGCCTCCGCCGCGGCGGCCGGCGCGTAGCCGATCACCGCCACCCCGCCCTCGGCCAGGTGGCGGCGCACGCGCCGCAGCAGCCGCCGCTGATCCGCGTCCGGGGCGGCGGCGGGCCAGTTCAGGCAGAGCACCGCGTCCGCCGTGTCCACCGGCCAGGCGTCGTCGCGGAGCGGGTCGGCGCACTCCCAGCGCACCTCCGCCCCCGCCAGCTCGGCGCCGCGCCGCGCCTCGGCCAGGGCGCGCTCGGAGGGGTCCAGCGCGGCGACCTCGTAGCCGGCCTCCGCGAGCGCCAGGGCCAGCTCCCCGGTGCCGCACCCCAGCTCCAGGACGCGGCGGCCGGGGGCGCTCTCCCCCAGCACCTGCAGGAGGTAGGGGACGAGGCGCGGGTGGGCCGCCGCGCCGGCTTCGGCGTGCTGGAGGAGCGTCATGGCGACCTCACGCGGTGAGCGCGGGCGCGTCCAGCGGCGCGGCGAGGATCTCGCGGATCTTCGCCCCGCTGGGGGTGTTCGCCAGCGCCGCCTCGGAGGGCTCGTACAGGAAGACCAGGTGCCCGGTGGGGTCGTCCACGCGGACGATGGTCCCCACGCCCCCACGGGTGACCTGGGGGCTCAGGTCGGGGCGCAGGCGCGCCAGCTCGCGGGCCGCGGCCTCGGCGTCGGCGGCGTGGAACACCGGCGCCACCCCCTTCATCCGCCCGCCCTCCAGCTCGGGCGGCGGGCACAGGTGCTCCTCGAACTCCTCCTGCGAGCGCTCCGGCTCCACGTGGTGCGTGGCGATGATGACCCCGCCGGTGTCGTACTTGACTACCCCCTCCTCGTCGCCGCCCGAGGTGCGGCTGCACGGCCCGCCCTCCAGCGCCTTGAGCCCCAGGTTCTGGTGGTAGAACTCCTCGGCCACCCGGCTGCTGGGGACGAAGGTGAACAGGTAGATGAGCTCGGCGTCGGCCAGGCCGGGGGGCCCCTCGCCGGGGGCGGGGGGCCGCGACACCCGCTGCGCCGTGCCGCCGCCGTTCCGCCCGCGGCGCGCCTCGATGACGGCGCGCAGCCGCTCGCCGCTGGGCCACCCCATGGCCTCCTCGGAGGGCTGGTACAGGGTGAGCCAGCGGCCGTCGGGGTCGTAGAAGTCGGCGATCCCGCCCGGCTGGTACCAGTCGGTGGGCTTGAACACGACGCCGCGGGCCGCCAGGTTCTCGGTGGCCTGCCGCACGTCGTCCACCAGCCACACCACGTCGGTGGAGTGGTCCTTGATGTCGGGGAGGACGATGCCGTAGTCGGCGGCGCGGTTCAGGGCAAGGATCACCTGCCCGGCGTCGAACTTGACGCACCCCTCGTCCTCCTCGATCACCCTGAGCCCCAGCGTGTCCGCGTAGAAGGCGCGCGAGACCGCGAGGTCGCGCACGTACAGGAACACGTAGAGCACCCGTGTGTCGGCCAGCATGCGCGCCTCCTCGCGTGGGTGGTGTGGGTCAGCGGGCCAGCGCCTGCCCGCGGGCGATCTCGATCACCTTGGGGCCGCTCCCCCAGGTCAGGCTCTCCTCCGAGGGCAGGTACAGGCACAGGCGGTGGCCGGCGGGGTCGTCGAAGCGCAGCGTCCCCCCGATCTCGCTGAAGCCCACGCGCGGCTGCTTGAACTCCACCCCGCGCTCCAGCAGCGCCTCGCGGGTGGCCTCGATCTCCGCGGCGTGGAAGACCACCAGGTACGAGTGGTGGCGGAGCTTTCCGCCGTCCGGCCCCGCCTCCCCCCGCACCAGGCGGATGGGCACGCTCCCGGTGGCGAACAGGGCGTCCCGGTCCGTGCGCTCCAGCGGCTCCAGGTCCAGCGCGCCGCCGTAGAAGGCGGCGGAAGCGTCCAGGTCGGGCGTCACCAGCCGCAGCTCCTCCACCACGGTGCGGTCCGTCCCGGCCGCGGGGAGGAAGGCGAAGTGGCGCCCCTCGGCGTCGGTGAACACCCCGTCGGCGTTCTCCGCCACCATCCCACCGGCGCGCAGTCGCTCCGGGGACCAGCCGGCGGGGACGGCGAACGCCGTCACCAGCGCGTCGGACTCGCCCTCGCGGAAGCGGCTGGGGCCGGACATGTTGTGCGACAGGATGACCCCGCCGCCGTCGTACTTGAAGACGCCGTGGCGGTGGTGGGGGAGGTGCGGCTCCACCTCGATCACCGGCACGCCGATCACCGATTCGAACAGTTCCCGCTGCTGCCGGATGCGGCTCGTCTCGTAGAAGACGAGGACCAGGGGTGCGCTGCGCAGGCTCATGGGGCCTCCAGGGCGAAGCGGCTTTCGTGGCTCGCCGCGGCGCGCGCGGCGATGCGCTCCAGCACGGACGCGTAGCTCCGGGGCGGGCCGGGGAGCGCGGGGTCGGGCGGCTCCCACAGGACCAGCCGGTGCCCGTCGGGGTCGGCGAAGCCGGCGGTCCGCTCGGCGCACGCGCCTCCCCCGCGGGGCGGCGGGATCTCCACCCCGCGGGCCGCCAGCGCCGCCACCTCCGCCTCCAGTTCGTCCACCCGGAAGACCAGCGTGTCGCGGAGCGCGCCGCGCCGGGCGGCGTCGGCCACCATCCCCACCCGCCGCTCGGCGCGGAGGGTGAGGATCAGCGGCCCCGCGTCGAAGCGGGCCTCGCGCGGCGTGACGCGGAGCGGCGCCATCCCCAGGCGGTCGCGGTAGAAGCGGAGCGAGCGCGGCAGCGAGGACACGTGCAGCGTCGCCCCCACCACCGCCGAGGCGCCCCCCTCCTCCTCGCGCACGGCCATGAGCCCGCCCAGCTTGCGGCCGGCGCGGCCCACCCGCGCCCGCCAGGTGGGCTGCGCCAGCACGGTCAGGTTCCCCGCGGCGTCGTGGAAGGCGAGCGAGCGCCCCACGGCGTCGTACGCCACGGAGCCCGCCATCTCCTCCACCGTCCTGCCCAGCGCGGCGGCGAGGCGGAGCACGGCGTCGTCCCAGTCGGCCGGGACCACCTCCAGCTCCCAGGCGGGGTCGAGGTCCGTCCCCGCGTCCGCGCCCGCCGGGGTGAACCCCACCACCGCGTTGCCGGCGTCGTACAGGGCGCCGCCGAGCGCCGGCCACCCCAGCACCTCCGCCGCCAGGCGGCCGGCCGCCCCGGGGTCCGCGGCGCCGCGGAAGAGCATGGGGACGCAGGCGGGGCTCAGCACGGGACCGTCGCCCGGAAGCGGCCGGGGTCGAGCGCGTCCAGCTCCGCGAGGCGCTCCCCCTCCACCATGGCGCGGGCCAGCGCCCGGCCGGTGCCCAGCGCGGGGGGGAGCCCGTGCCCTCCGAAGCCGGCCGCCACCCACAGCCCCGGCGCGTCCGGCCACTCCCCCACCACCGGCCGGCCGTCCGGGGTGGCGTCCATGATCCCCGCCCAGCGCCGCGCCACCGCCACGCGGGGGAGGTCGGGGAAGGCTTCCGGGAGGAAGTGCTCCAGCGCCCCCTGGATGCGCGGGTTGAGCGCCTCGCGCGAGCTCCGCTCCCGCTCCGCGTCCAGCCCGAAGAGGCCGCCCAGCACCACCGTGCCGTCCCCGGTCTGCCGCCAGTACAGCGTCCCGTAGTCCACCGCCATCCCCGGCCGGAAGACGCGCGGGAGCGGGCGGGTGGCGAGCACCTGGCCCCGCGTGGCGGCGAGCACCCCCGCCAGCGGCGGCCACAGGCGCGCGGCGCCGGCGCCGCACGCAAGCACCACCCGGCCCGCCCGCACGCGCCCCCGCGCCGTCGCCACCTCCCACTCC
>JBEVLE010000646.1:0-7456 GCA_040509335.1 Longimicrobiaceae bacterium
CCAGCGAGAGGGCCGGGGCTTTTTCATGTCCAGCACCAGGAGATCCGGGCGATGAGTAGCACGGCGAGCGAAGCGGAGCAGCAGCAGAAGTGCGGAGCCGGCACCCGCGCGGTGGACGGCGGGATCCCCGTGGCCCGCTCGCCCCGCGACCCGCCGGCGCTCGCCGGGATCACGGCGGTCCGCGGCATCCTCGACGGCGCCAGCAGCCGCGTCCTCGCCCGCGTCGCCGCGGGGTGGCGCTACGCCGACGCCCTTGCGGACGCGCGGGCACGCGGCATCGCCGGGGCCGACCCGGAGCGCGGCGTGTCCGGGCAGGACGCGGCGGACGGGCTCCGCGTCCTGGCGTGGCTGGCCTTCGGCGTCGCCGCGGAAGCGGTGCCGGTGCGGCGGCGCGGCATCGCCGCGGGCGCCGAACGGCTCGCCCGCGCCGCGGCGGCATCGGGCGGGGTGCTCCGCCTGGTGGCGGAGTGCGTCCGCACCGCCGACGGCGTCGCGGCGTCCGTGGAGCCCACGATCGTCGCGCCGGGATCCGTCCTCGGCCGCTCGGTTCCCGGGGAGACCGCGGTGCTGGTGGAAAGCGCGCCGAACGGCACCGTGCGGCGGGTCGGTTCCGCCGCGGCCGCGGCCGCGCTGCTGGGGGAGATGGCGCGCGGCGGGCCGGGCCTGCCCCGCCCCGCCGCCGCGCACGTCGACCGGCGGGCGCACCGCTGGGTGCTCGCCGCCGCCGGCCGCTGCGCCGGGGACGAGTTCCTGGCCCGCACGCTGGCCCGCGCCGGCATCGTGGCGGAGTCCGTCGCCCGCGGCGACGGCGAGGTGTACGTCCGCACCGCGCCGCACCCGTGGACGCGCGTGGACCTGGCGTCGCGCATGCTGGAATCCAGCGGGTGCGCGCCCGCCGTCGCCCGCCTGGAAACGGAGCGCGATTGACCCCGCGTCCGCCGGGGCGCTATCGTCCTCCATCGTCACGTCGCATGGACCCGAGCCCGCTGGAAGACCGATGGCCACCGCCGAGACCGAGCTGCTGATCCGCACCCGCCGCGACCTGCACCGGCACCCCGAGCTGGGGTTCCAGGAGCACCGCACCGCCGGCATCGTCGCCGCTCGCCTGCGCGCCGCCGGCTACGAGGTGCGTACCGGGATCGCGGAGACCGGCGTGGTGGGGACGCTGCGCGGCGGCGCGGGCGACGGCCCCACGCTCCTGCTGCGCGCCGACATGGACGCGCTCCCCATCGCGGAGGAGTGCGGGCACGACTTCGTGTCCACGCACGCGGGGGTGATGCATGCCTGCGGGCACGACGCGCACGTCGCCATCGGGCTGGCCGTGGCCGAGCGGCTGGCCGCCTCGCGCGAGCGCTGGCCGGGGACGGTGAAGTACGTGTTCCAGCCGGCGGAGGAGGGCGGCGGCGGGGGGCGGCGCATGGTGGACGAGGGCGTGCTGGAGGGCGTGGACGCCGCGCTGGGGCTGCACGTGTGGACGGGTCTGCCCAGCGGCGTGGTGGGCGTGGTGCCGGGGCCGCTGATGGCCTCCGCCGCCGACTTCGAGATCACCGTCCGCGGGCGCGGCGGGCACGGCGCCATCCCCGACGAGACCGTGGACGCCGTGCTGGCGGCGAGCCAGGTGGTGGTCGCGCTGCAGAGCGTGGTGTCGCGCGGCGTGTCGCCGCTCCAGTCGGCGGTGGTGTCGGTGGGGGCGTTCCAGGCGGGGGAGGCGTTCAACGTCATCGCCGACACCGCCCGGCTGCGGGGGACGGCGCGCGCCTTCACCCCCGAGCTGTGCGACGAGCTGCCGCGGCGGATCGAGCGCGTGGTGGCCGGCGTGTGCGAGGCCATGGGCGCCTCGTACGACTTCCACTACGACCAGAACACCCCGCCCACCCTCAACGACCCGCGCGCCGCCGAGGCCGTGCGCGCCGCCGCCGAGGAGGTGGTGGGCAGGGACCGGGTGCGCACCGACCCCGACGTGCGCACCATGGCCGCCGAGGACTTCGGCGAGTTCCTGCTGCGCGTGCCCGGCTGCTACTTCTTCGTGGGCGCCAGGAACGAGGAGCGCGGCCAGGTGCACCCGCACCACTCGCCGCGCTTCGACGTGTGCGAGGACGCGCTCCCCGTCGCCGTGGAGGTGCTGGAGCGCGCCGCCCTGCGGGTGCTGCGCGAAGGGCTGTAGAGCGGAAGACGAGCCGGGGGCACGGCCGGACCTGTCTGTTCAGCCGTACGCACCGCGGAGGGCGGCCAGGTAGCGGGCGGCGGAGCGCGCCACCGCCGCCTTGGCGTCCGCCTCCACGTGCAGGTCCCACCAGGCGCCGTAGACGCGGTCGTACGCGAACGGCTCCACCGCGGCGACGATGCGCTCCACGCTCGCGGCGTCCAGCGGGATCAGGTTGGGGTAGCTGCGCATGAAGCTGACCCACCGGCGGTCCGGGACCACCTGGAGGACGTCGCCGGTGAGCAGCGCCCCCCGCCCCTCCGCGCCGCCGGCCCAGTGCAGCACCGTGCCGCCCGCGAAGTGGCCCCCGCAGCGCACCAGCGTCGCCCCCTCCACCCCCACCTCGTCCAGGCCGAGCGTCTCGCCGTCCCAGAAGCGGATCGCGGGATCGGGGCGCATCACCCACTCGCGGTCCGCGCCGTGGAGGAGGACGGGGCACCCGAAGGCGCGCGCCCACTCCACCATGGTCGTGTAGTAGTGCGGGTGCGAGATGGCGACCGCGCGCAGCCCGCCGAGCGCGCGCACCACGTCCACGGTGGCGTCGTCCAGCAGCGCCACGCAGTCCCACAGGACGCCGCCGCCCGGCGCGCGCACCAGCAGCGCCCGCTGCCCGATGGCGAACCGCGGCTCCGTGCCGATGCCCAGGAGGTCCGGCTCGATCCGCCGGAGCGCGTTGCGGTGCGTGCGGCGGAGCGCCTCCAGCGTCGTCCAGCGCTGCCCACCGTCCGGGACGTACTGCCGCTCGTCCTCGCAGACCGGGCACGAAGCCGGCGGGGCTGCCGACGCGGGAAACTGGGTGCCGCACGCGACGCAGATGGAGTGCTGCACGGTCGTCGGGGGCTGGCGGTGGAAAGGGAATTGCGCGCCGCAGCGCCACAGGAGGCATCACTACGCGGACGGCGGAAGAGCGCATGCCGTAGCGCCGTTCCGCCGTCGTCTTTCGCCGTTGCCGTTCCGCAGTACCCCCCAGAGTCTGTTCGGGGGGAGACTCGCCGGCTGTTTGGCGAGGCTCCCCCCGGCGCAGGGAAACCCGCCGGCCGTTTGGCGGGGTTCCCGGAGCCCGCGCAGGAGACGGACGGCAGTATCGTCCGGCTCCGGAGCGGCCCCGCCACCACCGAACTCCCCGCCAAGACACACCCACCCGCAGAACTACCCCGCCGAAGCCCCGTCCACGACCACCGGCCCCATCATGATCCGCGGCGGCCCCGTCACCAGGTCGCTCAGGAACTCGTCCACCCACTCGGTCGCCCGCCGGTTGCACTCCCTGCCGCCGGCCTCCGTCTCGAACACGCTCACCGTGATCAGGGTGGTGTCGCCGGGGTCCATGACGTGGTACGCGACGAAGCCGGGCATGCCGCGGACGAGCGGGATGAACCCCGACGCGCGGCTGAGGGTCTCGTCCAGCTTGCCCCAGGCGATGGGATACTGCCGGATGCTCATGTGCATGGGATGCACTCCGGCGCAGAGGGAGTCTCGAAGGTCCGGGCCCACGGGTGCCACCGCCTCCACCGCACCGGACGTGCCGTTCCGCGGAGCCGCGCGGCGCGGAGCCGGCCCGCGCCCGACGCTCCGGCGCCGGACGCGCCGCCGCTACCTGCGCCCGACGCTCCGCAGCACGCGCAGCAGCACGAGCAGCACCACCGCCCCGATGAACGCCGTGAAGATGGTCCCCGCGAGCCCCCCGAAGGGCGTGGAAACCCCGAGCTGGGCGAAGAGCCAGCCCCCGACGAAGGCGCCGACGATGCCGATGACGATGTCCGCGATCAGCCCGTAGCCGCCCACCAGCAGCGAGGCGAGCACGCCCGCCACCAGGCCGACGATGATCCAGGTGAGGATGTCCATGGCGGCCCTACCCGTCCTGGCCGGTGCGCGTCAGCCCCAGCGCGCCGTCGTCCTCGCCCTTCTGCACCTCGCTCTGGTCGCCGCGCTCGACGCGCTCCGGCCCGCGGGCGCCCAGGCGCTCCGTTTCCTCGGAGATGATGGCATGCAGCGGTCCCTCGTCGCTGTCGTCCTCGCTGATCTGGGGCGTCCCGGGAGAAACGGACTGCACGTCCCGGCGGCGCTGGTTCTCGGTGTCCATCGCGTCCTTCGCTGGTGTTCGTTTCCGCGGTCACCGGAGGGGTGAGCGCACCGGGAGCCGCAAATCACGTTCCGTGCCGGGATCAGCCGGCGCGCGGCCGCCCGCCCTGCGCCCCCCGCCGCCGCGGCTCCCGGAAAGACGAAGGGCGCCGCGCGATGCCTCGCGCGACGCCCCCATCCTCTCGCCCTCCGCCGCCGTTCCGGACCCGGCTCTCACGCCTCCCAGGGCAGCTCCGCCTTGCCGAAGTGGCCGTAGTTGGTGGTCTGGCGGTAGAACGGCCGCAGCAGGTCCAGCTGCTCGATGATCGCCGCGGGGCGGAAGTCGAAGCCGCGCACGAAGTCCGCCGCCTTGCGCTCGTCGCCCGTGCCGAAGGTGTCCACCTTCACCGAGACCGGCTGCGCCACGCCGATGGCGTACGCCACCTGCACCTCGGCCTTCTTGGCCAGCCCGGCCTTGACCACCTGCCGCGCCACGTAGCGGCAGTAGTAGGCGCCGCTGCGGTCCACCTTGCTGGGGTCCTTGCCGGAAAAGGCGCCGCCGCCGTGCCGCCCCGCGCCGCCGTAGGTGTCCACGATGATCTTGCGCCCGGTCACGCCCGCATCGGCGGACGGGCCGCCCTGCACGAAGCTCCCGGTGGGGTTCACCAGCACGCGCAGGTCGTCGTGGTACCAGCCGTCCAGCGCCTGGGGGATCACCGTGGTCGCCAGGAAGTGGCGGATGGTGTCGCGCTCCGCGGCGGCGGTGTGCTGCGTGGAGATGAGCACGTCGGTCACGGCGACCGGGCGGTTCCCCTCGTACTGCACCGACACCTGCGTCTTGGCGTCCGGGCGGAGCCAGTCCACCGTGCCGTCCTTGCGGTGCCGCGCCAGCACCCGCGCCAGGCGGTGCGACAGGAGGATGGGGAGCGGCATCAGCTCCGGCGTCTCGTCCGTGGCGTAGCCGAACATGATCCCCTGGTCGCCCGCGCCCTGCTCGCCCACCAGCGAGGTGGTGGCGGTGACGCCCTGGTCGATCTCCGCCGCCTGCGCCGACAGGAACGAGAGGATCTTGACGTCGTCGGCGCGGAAGGGCTGGTCCGCGTCCGTGTAGCCGATCTCGCGGATCGCCGCGCGCACGACGGCCTCGAAGTCCACCTTCGCGCCCGAGGTGATCTCGCCCGCCAGCACCACCGTGTCCTCCTTGCAGAGCACCTCGCACGCGACGCGGCTCCTGGGGTCCTGCTCCAGGTGGGCGTCCAGGATGGAGTCGGCGATGAAGTCGCAGACCTTGTCCGGGTGCCCCTCCGACACGGACTCGGAGGTAAAGGTATAGGTGACGGCCGCGGGGGCGTCGGCG
Source organism: Longimicrobiaceae bacterium (assembly GCA_040509335.1). GTDB lineage: Bacteria > Gemmatimonadota > Gemmatimonadetes > Longimicrobiales > Longimicrobiaceae > JAFAYN01. The sequence goes on from JBEVLE010000646.1 coordinate 5,619, forward strand.
GAGTCGAGGACGGTGCTCATGGCTCTCCTGAAGCGTGGTGCGGTGCGGGTGGAGCGTCGTGGCAAAGACGAGGGCCCGCCATCGCGAGGACGGCGGGCCCTGACGACGCTTTAGGCGGGTTTCCGTTTCGGGAGCGAGCCCGCCAAGCTGTCGGTCAAAAACACTCGCTCCGCCCGCGTTTACGGCGGGCCGGATCACTATGGATGTCAAAAAGGGTCCCGCTGCGCTTCCGCGCGGGACCCCGCGGCGGTTTAGCACATTTGTAACGCGGAGCAATCGCAAGAAATCGCCGCGGTGCGCTGTCGCACGCGGTGAGTATAGCAGTGCTTCCAGCTCGCCGCAAGGGGGTTCCCGTGACAGGACGTGACGGAAGAAATGCGGATGGACTCGGGCGTGCCCCCGGCTGGCGCCGGGGTCGGGCTTCGGCTCCGTAGCAGACGAAATCCCTCACGCGGGGCCCGCGCTGGCGTCCGCGGGGGCCCCCACCCGGCTCGCTCAGGCTCGCCACCCTCCCCCGTTCCGGGGGAGGGGCATCTCCACGCTGGCGTCGTCGCCGTTTGCCGTTGCGATCTGCGCCGGGAGGTCGGGGGAGGCTGCGCAGGAGGTGCGTTGTTCGAAGCCAGCGTGATCTCGCCCTCGCACGGAGGGTGGGCGAGTGCTCTGCGAGTCCCTTCGGGTATCGCACCGACGGAGCAGCCGCCCCCGGCCGACCACCAACACCGGAGCCCGCCCGGAGCGAGCCGCCCTCGCCCCCGCGAGGTGTTCTACGCCGGCGCGGCAGCGTACACGCACACCTCCCGGCTCTCGCCCGGTGGCAGCGCCGTGCGCTCGAAGCGCATCCCCAGCTTTTGCAGCAGGCGGATGGAGCCGGCGTTGTCCGGCGACACGATCGCCGCGATCCGCGAAAGCCCCAGCGCTCTCCGGCCGTGCTCCAGCGTTGCGTGAGCGGCTTCGTGGGCGAGCCCCATCCCCCGGAAGCGCGGCAGGAAGGCGAAGCCCAGGTCCACGTCGTCCAGCCAGTCCCGCCGGAGCAGCCCGCAGATGCCGGCGGGGACGGAGCCCTCGCTGAGCTCCGCGAGGTACAGCCCGAAGCCGTGCCGGGCGTAGCTGGCGGCCGGGCCGGCGCGCACGTAGGCGCGGGCATCGTCCAGGGTGCGGACGCCCCGGTCGCCGATGTGGCGCAGCCAGTCGGGGTCGTTGGTCAGCTCCAGGATGAACGCGGCATCGTCCTCCACGAGGTGGCGGAGGGACAGGCGCTCGGTTTCCAGGACGGTCAATCTCGCTCCTCCGGCAGGGATGGCCCGGTGCCCACCGCTGGCTTCGACATGGATATCCGCCGGCGGGGCACCCGGCGCAAGAGCAGGGGCCGGGGGGAAGCACGCCCGGGCGGCGAGCACCTGCGCACGGGATCGTTGCCTCCGCTCGAAATGGCGCTTAACGTCCCATCTCCAATCCGCGCCGCATCCCCAGCGGGCAACCTCGCACCTGGAGGACGTCATGAGCCGTTCGTTCATCCGCCTGCGCCGGATCCTGTTCTGCACCTCCTGCATGGTCGTGTTCGGCTTCGGGGCCACCCAGGCGTCCCCGGCATTCTACTGGGTTCCGATCTCCGCGACATGCAATCGCTACGACCCGTCCTCGCTCGAGTACTGCGCTGAAAAGTGCTATGAAGCCGGCTACACCGGCGGTGGCTCGTGCTCGTTCCAGGGCCGATGCCAGTGTTGGGTTTCCCCGATGGGAGGAAGCAAGGCGCAATGAAGGCCTGACCAGCCGTAGAATCACGGACAGGAGCAACCCGTGGGACGCCGAACGCCGGAGGGCGGGAGCACCCGCGTGCT
>JBEVLE010000647.1:0-3938 GCA_040509335.1 Longimicrobiaceae bacterium
GCGCGGCGGCCCCCGGGAACCGAGATCGAAGCGATTCGCACAGTGACGTCCAGACCTGTCCCCGCGCCGGCGCTCGCCCGGCTGCTCCTCCTCGTCCCGCTCGCCCTGGCGGCGCCCTCCGCGGCGCGCGCCCAGGCGGCGGACGATGCCGTCGCGGCCGTGGCGGCCCCCCCGGCGGCGCCGGTGGACACGGCCCGGTCCGCGCCGTCCGCCCCCCGCGACCCGCTGGGCGCGCGGATCCTGGCCGAGGCCGAGCGCGCCCGCGGCCTGCGGGTGATCGTCTCGCTCGCGGACCGCACCCTGTGGCTGAAGCAGGGGACCACGGTGCTGCACGCGGCCCCGGTGGCGGTGGGCAAGGCGGTGGTCATGGAGTACGAGGGGAAGGAGTGGAACTTCTCCACCCCGCGCGGCCGGCGCACCATCACCACCAAGCAGCGCAACCCCGTGTGGGTCCCGCCCGACTGGCACTACGTGGAGCTGGCGCTGAAGCTGGGGCTGCAGCTGGAGTTCCTGGGAGGCGGCCAGAGGATGCCGCTGGGCGACGGGAGCTGGGTGGCGGTGCGGGGAAACCGCATCGGGCGGCTGCTGGCGGACGGGAGCTTCCAGCCGGTGCCGGTGGGCGAGGAGGCGGTGTTCAACGACACGCTCTTCGCGCCGCCCCCGGAAACGGTGAACCGGCGGATGCCGGGCGAGCTGGGCAGGTACAAGCTGGACATGGGGGGCGGGTACTACCTGCACGGCACGCCGTACCAGGACTCCATCGGGAGCGAGGTGACGCACGGGTGCATCCGCATGCGCGAGGCGGACCTGGAGCTCCTGTACCGCAGGGTCCCCGTGGGAACTCCGGTGTACATCTACTGAGCCGGCGGACCGCCGGAGACCGAGCCCCGGAGCGACCGAGTCGCGCCGGGGCTCGCGCGCGTCCGGCGCATTCGGCGTGTCTCCCTGGTAACGACCCGCGCGCCCAACTGGCGCCCCGCCGCGTCCCCGCTCATCTTCCGGGGAGGAGCGGCGCCCCCCGCGCGCCGCGCGATCCCCCCGGAGAACGGACGATGGCGACCCAGGCGAGCGAAGCCCTGCCCGAAGAGGCCCCCCGGGAGTGGACCGTCCCGCGGGCCGTGGTCCCCCAGCCCGTCCCCGAGGACGCGGGGCTGGACCACCCGGCGCTCTACTTCAACCGGGAGCTGGGGCTCCTGGACTTCAACTGGCGGGTGCTCCAGCAGGCCCGCGACCCCCGCAACCCGCTGCTGGAGCGCGTCCGCTTCCTGGCGATCGCCGCCGGCAACCTGGACGAGTTCTTCCAGAAGCGGGTGGGCGGCCTCAAGCGGCAGGAGGCCGCCGGGGTCGCCGCGCGCTCCCCGGACGGCCGCACCCCCCCCGAGCAGCTCCACCTGATCCGCGAGGCCGCCGAGCGCATGCACGCCGCGCTCGCCGAGGCGTGGGCGCGCGACCTGCACCCCGCGCTCCGGGAGGCCGGGGTGGTGGTGTCCGACTACGCCTCGCTCACCCCGCGCCAGCTCCACCTGCTCAACCGCCACTTCCGCGAGCAGGTGTACCCCGTGCTCACCCCGCTGGCGGTGGACCCCGGGCACCCCTTTCCCCACATCTCCAACCTGAGCCTTTCGCTGGCGGTGCAGCTGCGGCACTCCGCCCGCGACTCGCTGCACTTCGCGCGCATCAAGATCCCCAGCGTGCCGGGGCGCTGGCTGCGCGTGCCCGAGTCGGAGGTGCCCTTCCACTTCGTGCCGGTGGAGCAGGTGGTGCAGCACAACGTGGCCGCGCTCTTCCCCGGCATGGAGGTGATCAGCGCCCACCCGTTCCGCATCACCCGCAGCGCGGACGTGGACCGCGACGACGACGAGACCGAGGACCTGCTCGCCGTGATCGCCGAGGAGCTGCGGGAGCGCCGCTTCGCCCCCGTGGTGCGCCTGGAGGTGGACCGCACCATGCCCGTGCAGGTGCGGCTGCTGCTGGTGCGCGAGCTGGAGCTGTCCCCGCAGGACGTGTACGAGTCCGCCGGGCTCCTCGCCCCCGCCGACACCACCGCCCTGGCCGACCTGGACCTCCCGGAGCTCCGCTTCGCCCCCTGGGAGCCGGTGGTCCCCGAGCCCTTCCTGTACGAGGGGGAGACCGAGGAGGACGAGAACGTCTTCGCCATCATCCGCCGCGGCGACGTGCTGGTGCACCACCCCTACGACTCCTTTTCCTCCACCGTGCAGCGGCTGCTGGACGAGGCCGCCGACGACCCCCACGTGCTGGCCATCAAGCAGACGCTCTACCGCACCGGCGACCAGTCGCCCATCGTGCGGGCGCTGATGCGCGCCGCCGAACAGGGCAAGCAGGTGGCCGCGCTGGTGGAGGTGAGCGCCCGCTTCGACGAAGCCAACAACATGCAGTGGGCGGAGATCCTGGAGGACGCCGGGGTGCACGTGGCGTACGGGCTGGTGGGGCTCAAGACGCACACCAAGGTGACGCTGGTGGTGCGCTACGAGGAGGGCCGCCCGCACACCTACTGCCACGTGGGCACCGGCAACTACCACGCGCGCACGGCCCGGCTGTACAGCGACCTGGGGCTGCTCACGCGCGACCCGGAGATCGGCTTCGACCTGGTGAACCTTTTCCACTTCCTCACCGGCTACGCGCCGGACCAGCAGTACTCGCGGCTGGTGGTGGCCCCGCGCGACATGCGCCGCGTCTTCGAGGAGCGCATCCGGCGCGAGGTGGAGCGGCAGCTCGGGCACGGCGACGGGCGCATCATCGCCAAGATGAACGCGCTGGACGACGTGGAGATCATCCAGGAGCTGTACCGCGCCTCGCAGGCCGGCGTGCAGATCGACCTGGTGGTGCGCGGGCACTGCCGCCTGCGCCCGGGGCTGCCGGGGATCAGCGACAACATCCGCGTGGTGAGCATCGTGGGGCGCTTCCTGGAGCACGACCGCGTCTACTACTTCCGGGGCGGCGGCGACCCGGAGATCCTCATCGGCAGCGCGGACTGGCGCCACCGCAACCTGGCCGAGCGGGTGGAGGCGCTCGTTCCCGTGACCGACCCGGCGCTCCAGGAGCGGGTGATCCGGCTGCTGGAGTACGCGCTCTGGGACAACCGGCTCTCCTGGGAGCTCAGGCCCGACGGCAGCTACGTGCAGCGGCGTCCGGAGCCGGGGGAGCCGGAGGTCAACTACCACGCGCTGCTGATGCGCGACGCCCTGGAGCGGACGACCCGCAAGGGGGCGCGGCCGTGGGAGCTTTCGGCGGTGTAGTCTGCGGGTTCGTTCTGTATGGATAGTCTGTCGCGGGGGCCGCTCCGGAGCCGGACGATACTGCCGTCCGTCTCCTGCGCGGGCTGCGGGAGCCAGGCCAAACTGCCGGCCTGTCTCCCTGCGCACGGGAGGAGCCTCGCCAAACGACCGGCGAGTCTCCTCCCGTACTGATTTTGGGGGATACTGCGGGAACGGCAACGGCACCAACAATTGCATCCGCATGTGCTGCAATCAGTTATCCGCTCTTTCACGGACGGTTCTGGCCCGGAGTTTGCGAAAGGGGAAAACCCGTCGGAAGAAGCCAAGCGCAGCAACCGCAACGGCTTACAAACATCCGACGAGGCGCGGGGCCCCGCGCCGGCTGACACGGGGACCGGGAGGCGGGAGTGCCGGTCCGCGACGAAACCAGAACCGGGAGAGGACGATATGAGCCGCATCAGCCGCAAGATCCGGGGCGGGATCCTGAGCATGGGGATGGCGGGGACGCTCGGGTTCGGGGCCGTGCAGGTGTTCGCCACGCCCGCGCGGGCGGAGGTCGCCGCGTGCAACCAGCTGGCGTGCAACGCGGCCTGCGAGGCGCAGTGGGGACCGTTCGCCGCGGGCTACTGCGAGAACGGGGAGTGCATGTGCGCCGTCTGACGCGGCGCGGGTGAGCGCCGTCCCCCCGGCCCGCACCGGGCG
>JBEVLE010000648.1:0-33945 GCA_040509335.1 Longimicrobiaceae bacterium
CGCTTGCGCCTGGCGCAGCAGCACAACCCCGACGACTATGCCCGGCTCTGGTCTCGAAATTGACGTCCGAGGGTGCCTCTCCCCCCTCCCATGTCAACGAAAGGGAACGCTACCCAATTCTGGGAGAGGGGGCCAACTGCGTGTGCTTCGACGGAGGCCCGGTGTTGTCGGTCGGCCGGGTGGGGGCCCCCGCGGACGCCAGCGCCACCTCCGCGTGAGGGATTTCGGCCCGAAGGGGCGAGACCCGGCGGCAGTTTGCCGGGGCTCGACTCCGTTACGCACGGTTGTTTCGTGCGTTACGGAGCCGAAGCCCGACCCCGGCGCAGCCGGGGGCACGCCCGAACCCTGCCCTTCAAACCGTTTCGCCCGTCTCGATCCGCCGCTTGGATGCCAGGTGCAGCAGCAAAATCAGCATGAGGGGAAGCACCTGGAGCTTGAAGCGGACCGCGGCCCCCAGGTTGGACGACACGAACCCGTACACCCCCGCCCACACCACCACCAGCAGGATCGCCCACTGCACCAGCGGCTCCCGGAACCGCGCCAGGCGGGCGTTCACCAGCGCCAGGGCGACCAGGCCGAGGAGGAACAGGTTCTCGAGGCCGGCGAGGATCCCGAACGGGTTCATCACCTCTCCCGGGAGCGGCCGGAAGAGCGCCCGGAACGATCCCGTGGGGAGGTACGCGAGCATGCTGCCGATGCTGTTGAACTCCACCTCCACCTGCGTGGCGGACCCGCCCTCCCAGCCCTCGGCCAGCGTCTCGGTGACGTTGTACACGTCCTGCCACGCGCGGATCGCCAGCCGCTCCTTGAAGCGGTCGACCGCCACGACCATGGCGAGCGCCACGACCACGAGGAACGCGGCCTTTTTGAACACGCCCCGGACCTCGCTCACGCCGAGCCAGACCAGCGGGACCAGCAGGATCAGCCCCAGCCACGTCCGCACCGCCGCGGCGAGGAAGATTCCCGCCACCAGCGGCACCGCGTACCCGGGCCGCTTGCGCTGCATGAGCCCCACCGCCCCCAGGGCGTACAGTCCGATCCCCAGGAGGACGAGAGGGTCCTTGCCGAGCACCGACGACCAGAACAGGACCGAGGGGAAGAGCCCCACGAAGTACAGCAGGCGCGGCGTGCGGAAGGGGCGGACCAGGCCGGCGGCGCGGTAGAACAGGTACACCGCGACCAGCCCCAGCATGGAGTAGCTGACCTTGAGGGCGTGGTACGAATCGGGGAGGAGGCGGTTGTGGTACCAGGACAGGACGGCGATGAGCTCCGTTCCCCCTCCCCCCAGCGCCGGGTTCACGGCCGCCGACGGGCGCACCGGGCGCGTGGACTCCTCGAAGTACAGGTACGAGTCCAGGCCGTAGGTGTACTCGTAGAAGAGCATGAACCCCAGCGTCACGAAGCACTTGGCGCCCCACAGGACCAGCAGCGCGCGCCGGTCGCGGGCGGGGACGGGCCAGAGCAGGATGCCCAGCCCCAGCGCCGCCGCCCACAGCAGCCCCGCCAGGTAGTCCGCGCCCATCGCGGGCTGGGGGATGTTCTTCCCCAGCAGGACGACGAGCGCGAGGAATCCCGGCACCGCCAGCCCCGCCAGCGCGCCCAGCGCCGGGGCCAGCCACGGAAGCGCCGCCCCGGCTCGTGCCGGGACGGCGCTCTGCTCGCTTCCAACGTCTGCCATTTGCATCCTGCCTCGGCTCCCGGGCGAATCAGACGGTGTCCGAGTCCGAGTAGCTGATGTACCAGCTGCGCCGCTCGGTGACCAGGGGCCGGACCGCGGGGTCCAGCGCGAGCGCCCCGAAGTGGAGCTCGATGGGGCGCGCCCACTCCGGGAACGGGAAGAACCCCGCCCCGCGGTGCGCCGCGTGGGTGGGAGAGTGCTCGAAGTTCCAGGCGAGGATCACGTCCGCCCCGCGCGAGGCCACGTCCCGCACCGCCGCGCGGGCGAGGATCTCCCCCGCCTCCGCGAAGTCCGGGTGGGGGATCAGCTCCATCAGGTAGCCCACCATGCCGCCGTGCTTCGGCTTGACGCAGTACGTGACGAACCCCAGCAGCCGCTCTCCCTGGAAGAGCCCCTGGGTCCGGTAGTCCTCCAGCGGCTTGCTCCCGTACCGCCACGCCAGGTAGCGGCGGTCGCGGCGGACGGCGATCCCCACGGTCCGCGCGAACGCAGCCCACAGCCCGTCGAAGCGGTCGTCGAACGCCGCCACCGGCCGCAGCTGCCACCCCGCCGGGAGGCGCGGGGCCGCGGGCCGGGGAAGCGGGAGGTCGGGGAGGAGGCCGGCCAGCGCGCGCACCCCCGGGATGCGCTGGAGCACGTAGCGGCTCCGCAGCGGCTTGATCAGGAACGGGACCGGGTCGAGCCGGGTCCAGTCCAGCCGGGTCCAGTACCCGTTGGCGGTGTTGGCGTTGGGGAACCCGTAGATGAGCGCGAGCCCGCTCTCGCCGCAGCGGGCGTACAGCGACCTCGCGAGCCCGGTGAACAGCCCGCGGCCGCGGTACCCGGAGTCGGTCAGCACGTCCAGCGCCTGCCCGCCCACCCTCGCCTCGCCCCCGGCGTCCATCAGGAACGGCAGGGCGGCGTAGATCCCGGCCACCCGCTCGCCGTCGTCCCGCGGGTCCACGGCGAAGTCCACGAGCAGCCGCTCGCCGGGGTGGTCTAGGTACTGCCAGCGCAATTGCTCCAGGGGGCGCGGAAAGCCGTTGGCCTCGAAGGCATCCCGGAACGCGACGAGGTCGCGCTCCGTGGCCTCCATGGCCCGGAAGGGAAGGCTTCCGCTCGTCGCGTCGCTCATGTCGTCGGGAAGGTCACGTGATCCGGGCGAAGTGCTTCATGGGCACGACCTGGATCTCGCCGCGCTCCCGCATGCGATCCGCGTACGCCAGCACCCGCTCCAGGACGGCAAACTGCGCATCCGTCTGGTGATAGAAGTTAGACGGATGGAACCAGAAGTGAAAGATGCCGTGCCTCGCCGCGGCCGCGCGCAGGCCGAGCCGGGCCTTTGCCTCCACCACTTCCGTGGCCACCAGGCGGCGCAGCCCCCTGCGCTGGATGAGCAGCATGGAGCCGGGAAGCTCCACCAGCCCGTTGGCGTGCACCCGGGGGTGCACCACCGCCGGGGTGACGGGGAGCATCATCTCCAGCAGGTGCGCCGCGCGCCCGAGCGGTCCGCCGGAGCGCTGCCGGAGCCCGACGAGGAACCCTTCGTCGGCCCCCCGGAACACGCGGATCCCGGCGTCCCGGATCGCGTCCAGGTGGGCGACGTCATTGCGGGGGTAGACGAACGAGGTGAACTCCAGCCCGTGCTCGGCGTGCACGCGCCGGGCGGAGGCCGCGTCGGAGGCGGCGGCGCCGGCGGGCACCTGCCCGAAGTAGATGTGCTCGAAGCTGTGGGAGCCGATCTCCTGCTCGGGGGCGGCGTCCCGGATGCGCTGGACGATCTCCGGCGCGTACCAGAGGCGCTCGTCGGGACCGGCGGCCGCCCCGCCCCGCTCCAGCAGCCGCCCGACCACCGCCCACGTCGCGGACACCCGGTAGCGGCCGAACAGGTCGAGCAGCCGGTCCACGATCTCGTGCTCCAGCCGCAGGCACCGCTCCAGGTAGACGGGGTCCGGCTGGTCCCAGATCCCCCAGGCGAGCTCCAGGTCGATGGAGATGCAGAACGCGCCGTAGTCCAGCCGGCGCGTCACCGGCGCCCCCCCGGCCGCGGCGGAGGGGGGGGTGGCCCGCGCGCCGGTCACCGGTGCGACGGCGCGGGGAGCGCCTCCCGCACCCCGGTGCGGTCCACGGCCATCCCGGCCACCTCCTCGAACAGGCGCAGGTACACGCCCAGCACGCCCAGGGTGGAATAGCCGCGCACCACGTGCCGGCGGGCCGCCTCGCCCATCCGCCGCCGCAGCTCCGCGCTTTCCACCAGCGCCCGGAGCGGGGCGTACCAGCCGTCGGGGCCGCCCACCAGCTCGCCCGCGCCGCTCCCCCCCAGGATCGCGGGGTTGGCGCCGACGTCGGAGGCCAGCACGGGGCATCCCACGGCCATGTACTGGATCATCTTGAAGCCGCACTTCCCCCGCGCCGCCTCGGAATCGTACAGCGGCATGACCCCCACGTCGAACGACTGCAGCAGCGGGATCTCCGTTTCGGCCGACCAGGGGACCTGCTCCACCTGGGGATGCCCATCCAGCTCGGCGTAGCGGGCGTTGGCCACCAGCCGGAACACCGCCCGCGGGTTCTCGTCCAGGATGCGGAGGATCGCCGGGACCACCTGCGGCAGGAACACGAAGTTGGTGGAGGTGCCGATCCAGCCGATCACGACGCGGTCCCCGGCGCGGTGCCCCGGGGCGGGCGTGTACACGTCGGTGTCCACCACCGTGGGGATGACGGTGGTCTTTTCCGGGGCGGCCGCCTGCTCCGCGAGGTAGTGGTTGCCGGCGATGACGTGCCGGCTGGCGCGGACCGCCTGGCGAAAGGCCCGCCGCCGGGCCGGACTTTCCAGGGTGTCGGGGCCCAGGAAGATGGAGTCGTCGAAGTCGAAGACGACGCGGCCGTGGCGCAGCGCGGCGATCCGCTCCGGGAGGGCGCTCCCGGGGAGCGCGGTCCGCTGCAGGAACACCAGGTCGTACGCGTCCGGGAAGAGCGTGTACGCGGCGCGCGACAGGCGGCAGGCCAGCTTGTACGCGGGCCCGATCCCGCGGTTGGCGAGCCGGTTGTACTGCGCGCCGTACGCGCTCCGGTTGGTGCACTCGATCCCCGCCCTCCGGAAGTGCGGCAGGAACTGCATCACCCGGAAGCGCGAAGCGGGCTCGGTGAGCCCGTTGGTCAGGAAAAGGATCTTCACGTCACTCGAGATGGAAAATCGGCCGGGCGCCGCGCCGCGGACGCCGCCGGCGCCCGGGCGCCGAGCACGCTCCGGTACATCGCGGCGTACTGCTCGACCGCCAGGCGCAGGTCGTATACCCTGGAGGCGCGATCCCTGATCCCCCGCGGGTCCATGGCGAGGAGCGCGGGGACGCGGTCCACCACGCCCTCGTACGTCGCGGCGTCGAATTCCGCAACGGCGATCCCCGCGTCCACCCGCGCCACGATGCGCCCCACGTCGCCCACGCCGGAGTTGGTGACCACCGGGAGCCCCATCGCCAGGTACTCGCCCAGCTTGGTGGGGGAGCTGGCCAGCTTGGAGTACGACGGGCGGATGAACGACAGCCCCAGGTCCGCGGCGGCGAGCAGGCCGGGCACCTCGTCGCGGGTGGCGGAGCGGACCACCACGTCGCCGGCGGCGATCCCCTGCCCCTCCAGGCGCCGCAGCAGCCCGGCCGCGGAATCGGGGGTGACCACCAGGAAGCGGGCCCCGGCGTGGCGGCGGCGGAGCGCGGCGAAGAAGTCCGCCATCTCGTCCACCATGTACCACGTCCCCAGCGAGCCCAGGTACGCGAGCACCGGGCCCGCGCCCGCCAGCCCCAGCGCCGCCTTCGCGCGCTCCCTCTCGCCGGCGTCGGGGACGCGGAACAGCTCCAGGTCCACGCTGCACGGGATCACGCGCGTGGGCGGCCGCGAGGCGCGGAAGGCGTCCCACCCCCGCATCTCGTCGCGGGCGGCCTCGGTGAGCACGACGATGCCGTCGGCGGCGGACACGAAGCGCTTCTCCATCCCCTTGAAGTACGTGTACACGGCCCGGAACAGCGGATTCGACAGCTTCCAGGTGCCGCCGTCCACCCGCTCGTCCGGCCAGAAGCCGCGCATGTCGAAGACGAGCTTGACGCCGTGCCGCTCCTTGAGCGCGAGGCCGGCCAGGGCGGCGACGTAGCTGCGGCAGTGTACCAGCTCGAAGCGGTGGCGCGCGTGCAGCCGCTCCACCAGGCGGCGCATGCGGACGACGTCGCGCACGGTGGAAAGCACCGGCGGGCGGCGGGTGTACGGGAGCGGGTGCCACTCGATCCCCGCGGCGGCGAGCCGCTCCGCGATGCGCGCCCGGCCCGCGGCGAACCGCTCCGGCTTCTCGAAGCTCACCAGGTGGATGCGGTAGCCCTCCCGCGCCAGCCCCACCAGGTAGGGGATGACCTGCGACTGGCCGAGCGGGTCGGTCATCCCGTCGTACGACAGGTACAGCGCCGCCGGGGCGCCGGGGGGAGGCGAGGCCGTCACGCTCCTCCCTGCTCCGCCAGCCACGCCTGGAACATCAGCACGCCCCACAGGTGGCTCTCGCGGTTGAAGCGGCCGGACAGGTGCTCGCGCCAGCGGGCGCGCACCGGCGCCGGGTCGAAGAAGCCCTCGTCCCGCAGGCGCCGCTCGTCCAGCAGCGGCTCGGCCCAGTCGCGGAGCGGGCCCCGCAGCCACTCGCCCACCGGCACCCCGAAGCCCATCTTGGGCCGCTCGATCAGCGCCCGGGGCACGTACCGGTCCAGCACCTGGCGCAGGATCCACTTCCCCTGGCCGCCGCGCACCTTGAGGCGCAGCGGCAGACGCCAGGCGAGCTCCACCACGCGGTGGTCCAGCAGCGGCACGCGCGCCTCCAGGCTCACGGCCATGCTCGCCCGGTCCACCTTCACCAGGATGTCGTCGGGGAGGTAGCTCACCGTGTCCAGGTACATCAGCCGCTGCAGGGGGCTGCGCAGCGAAGCCCAGTCGGAGCGGGTCGCCAGCACGCTGGACGACTCGGCGTGCTCGCCGCGCAGCGCCAGCGACGGGTCGTCCCAATGCGAGATCATCCTGCGGTACAGCGTCTCGCTGTGCTCCGCGCGCAGCAGCTCCGCCAGCTTCGCCACCTTTTCCCACGGGTTGCCGCGGCCCATCCCCCCCGGGACCACCGCGCTCATCCCGCTCCACAGCGCGCGCCCGCCGGGGGCGGCCGCCGCCATCGCCGCCGCGGCGCCCGCGCGGAGCGGGCGCGGGACCGCGCCGATGCGCTCCGACAGCCCCGCGACCCGCGGGTAGCGCGTGTACCCGGCGAACAGCTCGTCCCCGCCGTCGCCGGAAAGGCTAACGGTCACGTGCCGCCGCGCCAGCTCGGACACCAGGTAGGTGGGGAGCTGCGAGCTGTCGGCGAACGGCTCGGAAAAGAGCGTGGGGAGGCGCGGGATCACCTGCATGGCGTCCGCGGCGGAAACGTACAGCTCGGTGTGGTCGGTGCCCAGGTGGCGCGCCACGGCCCGCGCGTGCGGGGCCTCGTCGAAGGCGGCCTCGCGGAAGCCGATGCTGAAGGTGCGCACCGGCCGCCCGCTCTGCGCCTGCATCGTCGCCGCCACCAGCGACGAGTCCACCCCGCCCGACAGGAAGGCGCCCAGGGGGACGTCGGCGATCATCCGCAGCCCCACCGCGTCGCGGATCGCCGCGTCCAGCCGGTCGATCGCTTCCTCGTCCGTGCCGGCGAAGGGGTCGGCCTCGCCGGCCTCGGCGACGGCGCGGGCGGACCAGTAGGGGACGGGCTCCGGCCACTGCCCGTCACGCAGCGCATCCGCCGCAAACGTCAGCACGGTCCCCGGGAGGAGCTTGCGGATGCCGCGGTAGATGCTGTGCGGCGCGGGGACGTAGCCGTGGCGCAGCAGGAGCCCCAGCGCGCCGCGGTCCACCTCGCCGCGGAACGCCGGGTGGCCGCGCAGCGCAGCCAGCTCGGAGCCCCACAGCAGCGCCCCGCCGCTCCAGCCGTAGTACAGCGGCTTGATCCCCACCCGGTCGCGCACCAGGTGCAGGCAGCGCTCCCGCCGGTCCCAGAGCGCGAAGGCGAACATGCCGACGAAGCGCTGGAGCGCCCCGTGGAGCCCCCACGCCTCGAAGGCGGCGAGCATCACCTCGGTGTCCGAGTGCCCGCGGAACTCGGGGGCGAGGCCGTCGCGCTCCAGCTCCCGGCGGATCTCGCCAAAGTTGTAGACCTCGCCGTTGAACGAGACGACGTAGCGCCCCGACGCCGAGTCCATGGGCTGGTGCCCCGCCGGCGACAGGTCCTGGATGGCGAGGCGCCGGAAGCCGAAGGCGATCCCCACCCCGGCGTCCGCCCACTCCCCGCCGTCGTCGGGGCCGCGGTGCCGGATGCGGTCCGCCATGCCGCGGGCCAGCCGCCGGAGGTCGTCCTCCCCCCGGCCGCCGGACGCGTCGATGAAACCGGCGATTCCGCACATCAGGCGCTCTCCCCGCTCTGGTTCCGGCCATGCTCCCGGACCGCGGCGCTCACGCGACGCACGCCCGGATCCGCTCGTTCCACGTCTCCAGCACCCCCTCCGCCCCGAAGCGCGCCACCACCTCCGGCGCCCGCGCGGCGAGGCGCTCCCGCTCCGCGGGGTCGGAGATCAGCCGCTCGATCGCGGCGCCCAGCGCCTCCGGGTCCCCCGGCGGCACCAGGACGCCGTCCACGCCCTGCCGCACGATCTCCGCCGGCCCCGAGCGGCAGTCGGTGCTCACCACCGCCACCCCGCACGCCATCGCCTCCACCAGCGCGTTGGGGAAACCCTCGAAGCGCGACGAGAGCACGAACAGCGCCGCGTGGCGGAGCACCGCGTCGGGGGCGGCGACCCGACCGGGGAAGCGGACCCGGCCGGCGATCCCCAGCTCCCGCGCCAATCCCTCCAGCGCGGCGCGGTCGGGCCCGTCGCCCAGCACCACCAGCGACCACTCCGGGTGCCGCTCCAGGGAGGGCGCCACGGCGCGCAGCAGGTGGTCGAAGCCCTTGTCGGAGTGCAGCCTCCCCATCGCCACCACCAGCGGCCCGGCGGGGAGGCCGGGAGGGGGCTCTCCCGCCGGGGGCGGGGCGAGCACGGGGTTGGGGATCACGTGCACCCGCTCCGCCGCCAGGAACTCCAGCGCCCACTCGCGCACCGACTCCGTCTGCACCACCACGGCGGCGGCGCGCGGGTACAGCCGCCGCCGCAGCCACCGCCAGACCCGGCTCGCCCCGTACTGCCGGGGGTCGGTGCGCTCGGACACGATCACCGGGACGCGCAGGCCGCGGGTGGCGGCCAGCGCGAGGACGTTGGTGACCTCCATGAAGCTCACCACCACGTCCGGCCGCGACGCGCGGATCTCGCGCCGCAGCCCCGCTGCGATCCGCAGCACGTGGGGGAGGAGCCTGGCCTTGCGCCCCGGGCCCGCCGGCGCGGGCAGCTCCAGCGACCGCTGCCGCACGGCCGGGTGCAGGGGGAAGAAGTCCTCCGCGGCCGGCTCGCTGGTGACCAGCGTCACCTCCTCCCCGCGCGCGGCCCACATCCCGGCGAGCACGGACATCACCCGCTCCGCCCCGCCGGAGCCGAGCGAGGGGATCACCAGCGTGATGCGCACCGGCGGCCCACCCGGGCGGATCAATGCAGAGGCCCCCGCAGCAGGGAGTCGGCGAGCGCCCGGGTGAAGCGGGTGGCCCCGCCCTCGTTGAGGTGGCGGGCGTCGCTGAAGAGCGCGGGGTCCGCGAAGCCGCCGTCGCCCGCGGCCTGCATGTCCACGAAGCGCACCCCCAGCCGCGCGAACAGGGCGCGCAGCCGGTCGCCCTCGCGGCGGTGCGCCCGCCACGCCTCCGGCGACTCCGGGTACACGGGGCTGCGCACCGCCACCACCCGCACGCCCCGGCCGCGCAGCTCGCGGACCGTGCGCCGCAGGTAGTCCAGCTTGCGCGCGTTCACCCTGCCCGCCGCGGCGTGCTCCCCCGCGGCCGAGGCGAACCCCGCCGGCGCCGCGGCGCCCGGGGCGGCGAGCTCGCCGTGGAGCGGGCGGAAGCCGTTCCGCGCCACCGGCCCGTGGGGGCGGATCCGCGACTTCACCAGCGTCAGCGCCAGCGAGTTGTACGGGTAGATGCGCGACCACAGCTTGAGCGGCTCCGTCGCCGAGCGCGCCTCCACCACCTCGCGCACCGCCGGGTAGCGGTCCGCGAAGGGGAGCAGGTCGGCGAGGCGCCCGGTGTCCTCCTCGCCCGCGAACACCCCCTCGTCCACCTCCAGCAGCCACAGCTCCGGGACGTGGCGGGCGAGCACCATCCGCGCGACGGCGTAGTGGTACTGCGAGGAGCGCTGCCCGTCCCGCCCGAAGTTGTACGCCCGCTTCCCCAGGTACGCCCCCAGGCTGTCCGCCACGTAGTGCGTCTTGGCGCGCGAGCTCCCCGACACCGCCACCTGCGGGGCGTAGCGGATCCCCGGCGAGATGTCGTCCAGCTCGGTGTTGGCCGGGCTCCAGAACATGCGGGCCAGCGCCCACCCGATCGCCTGGTCCGCCGCCACGAGGAGCACCAGGAGCACGGCCAAGCGACGGAGCAGGGTGCGCATCAGAACTGGAAGTAGATGAACTCGCCGCCCGTGAACACCCCGATCATCAGGATCAGGGTGACCAGGCCGACGTACGCGCCCCAGCGCACCGGGCGCAGCTCCGGGGTCCAGATGCGCGGGTACAGGCCGCGCTCGGTCAGCGATTCCCCGGCCACCAGCACCAGGATCCCGAAGACGCCGTACACGATGTTGCTCGCGTTCACGAAGAAGCGCGACGCGTCGAAGTTGAAGAAGATCTGCGCGTACACGTGCCTGGCGTCCGCCAGCGAGTTGGCGCGGAACAGCACCCAGGTGAGCACGATCATGGCGAAGGTGCCGCCCACCTTCACCGGCCGGGGAAGGGCGAAGCCCGGGCGGACCCGCCGCACGTACCTCCCCCCGATGTTCTCCGCCGAAACGAGCACCCCGTGGAACAGTCCCCACCATACGAACGTCCAGTTGGCGCCGTGCCAGATCCCGCTCACCAGGAAGACCATGAACACGTTGAAGTCCCGCCGCCACTCCCCGCGCCGGTTGCCGCCCAGCGGCACGTACAGGTAGTCGCGGAACCAGGTGGACAGCGAGATGTGCCAGCGGGCCCAGAAGTCCGTGAACGAGGTGGCGAAGTACGGACGCCGGAAGTTGCGGAGGAGGTCGATCCCCAGGATGCGCGCGGTCCCGATCGCGATGTCGGAGTACCCGGAAAAGTCGCAGTATACCTGGAAGCTGAAGAAGAGGGTCGCCAGGAGGAGCGTGCTGCCCACGTGGTGCTGCGGGTTATTATAGACCGCGTCCACGTAGATCGCCAGCCGGTCCGCGATCACCACTTTCTTGAACATTCCCCACAGGATCTGCGCCAGCCCGTCGCGCGCGCGCTGGTAGTCGAACTCCGTGCGGCGGTCGAACTGGGGGATCAGGTGCCCGGCGCGCTCGATGGGCCCCGCGATCAGCTTGGGGAAGAACATGATGAAGAGCAGCAGCCGCGGATAGCTGCGCTCCGCCGGGAAGCGGCGCCAGTACACGTCCATGGTGTAGCTGATCGCCTCGAACGTGTAGAACGAGATGCCGAGCGGGAGGATCAGCTGCAGCAGCGGCGGGTTCCACCCCGTCCGCGTCCCCCCCGCGAACGCCCCCCAGCTGTCGATGAAGAAGTTGTAGTACTTGAACAGGAACAGCGCGCCGAAGTTGGTGACCAGGCTCACCAGCAGCAGGGCGCGCCGCGTCTTCTGCTTTTCCGTCGCGTCCAATCGCAGCGCGACGAAGTAGTCGATGGTGGTGCTGTACAGGATGAGCAGGATGAACGGCGCCGACCAGCTCATGTAGAAGTACAGGCTGGCCGCCAGCAGCCACCGGTTGCGGAAGCGCTGCGGGAACAGGAAGTAGCCGCCCACCGCGATCACGAAGAACGCGATGTACTCCAGGGAGTTGAAGATCATGGGGGCGGGGTACGGGCCGGACGGGTTCGGAGGCGTTCGTTACGCGGCGGCGCCGCGCGCGCGGGCGAGCCGCGACTGCAGCGTGCTCAGCCGGCTCACCAGGCGGGCGCCCAGGAGCGAGCGCGCGAGGAGCTTTGCCGCCCGGGGCTGCAGCGGCCACTGGGCGAGCGACCGCAGGAGCCACCGCCGCGCCTCGCCGAAGTCGCGGACGATGTAGAACCCCTCCGCGACGTGGCGGTACAGGTGGCCGCGGGCCTCGCGCTGCCAGCGCGCGTCCTGCCCGCGGGGATGCTCGCGGAGGTTTTCCTCGAAGATGCGGAGCCGGTCCGGGAGCAGCCTCGCCACCTGGCGCGTCAGCTGGGCCCCGCCGTGGACCCGGTACTCGGCAAGCACCTCGGCGACGTAGCGGACGGGGTGCCGGCGGGTGAGCTTGAGGAACAGCTCCCAGTCGTCCAGCAGGCTGTCCTCGTTGTATCCGCCCGCCTCCGCGAACAGCGCCGCGGGAACCAGCGACGCGATCGACGGCAGCGTGGTCTTCAGCAGCAGCAGGTCCTCGTACACGGAGCCGCTGCGGAACGGGAAGTCGTCGGACAGGCTGCGGCCGGTGCGCGCCCCCGCGCCGTCGATCATGCACACGTCGCCGTGCACCACCGTCCCCGGCGCCGCCTCGCGCGCCGCGCGCACCAGCGCTTCCACGTGGCGCGGCAGGTGGCGGTCGTCGCCGGAGCCCAGCGCGATGAACTCGCCGCGGGCCAGCGCCAGCCCGCGGTTCAGCGTGCGCGTGAGCCCCTCGTTGGCCTTGCAGACCACCTGCATGGGGATGGGGCTCGCCGCCTGCAGCTCCCGGAGGATCTCGGGCGTGCGGTCGCGCGAGCCGTCGTCCAGCACCACCAGCTCCACGTTGGGATACGTCTGCGCCCACACGCCGCGCACCGCCTCCTCCACGAAGCGCTCGTGGTTGTAGGCGGGCATGACGACGCTCACCAGCGGGAGTCCGGCCTCCGGGGCACGACGGTTCACGACGAGAGCACCACGTCCGGGTGTTTGAATTCCCTCCACAGGATCCAGCCGTGGCACGCCACGGCCGCGGCTCCCAGGAGCAGCATGACGGCGAGGCCGGCCGCGCCCAGCCCCAGCCCCGAGATCAGGCGGAGCCCCGCCAGCACGCCGAAGGCGCCCGCCATCAGCCCCCACGTCCGCGGGGCCAGGGCGATCCCGGTGCCGCGGCGCACCAGCGCCCATACCACCGCCGCGTAGAGCAGCTGGGTGAGCAGGAAGCCCGCCCCCAGCCCCTCCAGCCCCAGCCAGCGCATCCCCAGGACGCTGCCGGCCAGCAGGCTCGCCCCGCCCACCAGCTCCCCCACGAAGTACGTGCGGCTCCCCAGGCGCGCCAGCACCACCAGCCCCAGCGCCCACCCCCACAGCTTCACCAGGCTCCCCAGCCACTGCCACCCCAGGATCTCGGCGGCCGGGGCGAAGCTGGGGGCGTACAGCAGGGGGAGCACGTACGGCGTCGCCACCTGCGCGACCACGATGACGGCGCCGCCCAGCAGCGTCACCAGCCGCAGCTGCTGGTTCACCAGCGCTTCCAGCTCGCCCGGCCCCGCGGCGGAGGCGCGGGGGTAGTAGTCCTGGCCCATGGCGGTCACCAGGAAGCCCAGGTAGCCGATGGCGAGCGTCCACGCCGCGCGGAAGAAGCCCACGCCGTCGGCGCCCAGCTGCGCCAGCACCAGCATGGGCAGCGCGAACTGCACCCCGGAGCCCACCAGCGACCCCGCCATGTGCGGGACGCCGAAGGCAAACAACCCCCGCGTGGCCCGGCGCACCGCGGCCGGGGGAGCGTGGCCGGCGGGCCCCACCTCGCGCCGGGCGATCCAGGTGGCGACGAGCCAGCCCACCAGCGCCGGGCCCACCACCGCCCAGGCGATGCCGCGCTCGCGCCAGATCCAGAGCACCGCGACGCTGAGCGCCCCCCCGAGCGCGCTGGTCAGCACGGCCGTCCGCGCCAGGGCGCCCACGCGGTGGTGCGCGTTGAGCACGCCCGTCTGCGTGTTGGCGAGCAGGGTGAAGCCCACGGCCAGCCCCATCAGCGCCGCCGCCCCGGCGTGCTGCTCGCCCGCCAGCAGCCAGCGGGCAAGCGGCACCCGGAACACCACGGCGAGCACGGCCGCGCAGGCGGCCAGCGCCAGCGTCAGGCGCTGCGCCGCCACGCGCGACGCGGCCACCGTCGCCTCGTCCCCGCGGCCCCGCGCGCTCGCGCCCATCTGCACCAGCGCGCTGTTCAGCCCCACCCCGGCCACGATCCCCCCCAGCCCCACCATCCCCTGCAGCAGCGCCAGCCGGCCCATCCCCGGCGGTCCCACCAGGAGCGCCCACGCCTTGGCGGAGACGATCCCCACCACCACCGTCACGGCGGACCCGCTCGCCAGGACGGTGGTGGCGCGAAGCGCGGCCTTCATCGGAGCGCCGCCCTCACCGCGTCCGCGACCGCGCGCGCGTCCTCCACGGCCAGGTGCGGCCCGATGGGGAGGCTGAGGACCTCCCGGTGGATCGCCTCCGAGATGGGGAAGGAGCCCGGCCCCATCCCCAGCGAGCGGTACGCCCCCTGGAGGTGCGGCGGCGTGGGGTAGTGCACCAGCGTGCCGATCCCCTGCTCCGCCAGCGCGCTCTGCAGCGCGTCGCGGCGGGGGGTGCGCACCACGTACAGGTGCCACACCGGCTCCGCCCACTCCGGCACGTGCGGGAGCACCAGCGGGGCGTCGGCCAGGGCCTCGTCGTACACCGCCGCGACGGCGCCGCGGCGGGCGTTCCACTCGTCCAGCCGGCCCAGCTTGACGCGCAGCACGGCGGCCTGGATCTCGTCCAGGCGGCTGTTGACCCCCTCCACCTCGTGCACGTACTTGACCCGGCTCCCGTAGTTGCGCAGCACCCGGACGCGCTCCGCCAGCTCCGGGTCGTCCGTGGTCACGGCGCCCGCGTCGCCCAGCGCGCCCAGGTTCTTGCCCGGGTAGAAGCTCCACGCCGCCGCGTCGCCCAGCGCGCCCGCGCGCCGGCCGCGGCAGCGCGCGCCCTGCGCCTGCGCCGCGTCCTCCACCACCCGCAGCCCGTGGCGCGCCGCCACCTCGCCGATGGCGTCCATGTCCGCCGGCTGGCCGTACAGGTGCACCGCCATGATCGCGCGCGTCCGCCCGGTCACCGCCGCCTCGATGCGCGCCGGGTCCAGGTTGTAGCTGCGCGGGTCCGGCTCCACCGGCACCGGCGTGGCCCCCGTCTGGCTCACCGCCAGCCACGAGGCGATGAAGGTGTTGGAGGGGACGATCACCTCGTCCCCCGGGCCGATGTCCATGGCGCGCAGGATCAGGCTCAGCGCGTCCAGCCCGTTGCCCACCCCGATGCACTCCCGCGCCCCGCAGAAGGCGGCGTACTCCTCCTCGAAGGCGCGCAGCTCGCCGCCCAGCAGGTACCAGCCGCCGGACAGGACGCGCTGCACCGCCTCGTCGATCCCGGAGCGCAGCTCCTCGTAGGGGGCCGCCAGGTCGAGAAAGGGGACGGTCAGGGGAGCCGTTTGCATTCCAGGAACTCGGTGTAGTCGCGGATGTAGTCGGCCTCCTCGTACGGCTGCGAGGCCAGGACCATGCAGATGCCGCCGGACGAGAAGTTGATCAGCTCGCGCCAGATCAGCCGGGGGACGTACAGCCCCTGGTAGGCCCGGTCGAGCCGCACGGTCTTCCTGGACGCGCCGTCGTCCAGCACGATGTCGAACGACCCCATCACGGCGACGATCAGCTGCTGCAGCGCGCGGTGGGCATGGCCCCCCCGCGACTCCCCCCCCGGCACGTCGTACAGGTAGTAGACGCGCTCGATGGCGAACGGCACCTCCCGCCCGCCCTCCACCGGGGTGATGCTCCCCGCCGCGCTCGGCATCCTGGGGAGCTCCAGGAGGCGGCACTGGTCCACGGTGCTCACGGCCGCGCCGCGCCCCGCCAGCGGGCGAACGCCTCGTGGTCGCGCACGTAGTCGTCCACGTCGTACGGCGCGGAGGCCAGCACCAGGCACACCCCGTTGGTGGAGAAGTTCTCGATCCGGCGCCACAGCGTGTTGGGCACGTACAGCCCGAAGTACGAGCGGTTGAGCGTGAAGCGGCTGCTCTCCGCCCCGTCGTCCACCACCACGTCGAAGCTCCCGGACAGGGCGATCACGAACTCCTGCAGGCGCCGGTACGCGTGGCCGGCCCCGCGGTCCTCGCCGCCCGGGACGTCGTAGATCCAGTACGCCCGCGCGATGTCGAACGGCACGTTCCGGCGCGACTCCGCGAAGGTCAGGTTGCCGCGCGGGTCGCTGATCTTGGGGAGCTGCACGATGCGGCAGTCCCGGAGCGCCCGGAGCGGCGGATCGCCGGGCGTGCCCGGGACGGCGTGGACCGCCCTCACTCCTCGACGGCCACCCGGCGCGCGAAGCGCGCGGGAATCCCCATCACCACCGTGCCGGGCTCCACGGCCTTGCTCACCACCGCCCCAGCGCCGACGACCGCGCCGGCCCCGATCACCACGCCGGGGAGCAGGGTCGCGCCCGCCCCGACCATCGCGCCGTCCTCGATCCGCGGCCCCCGCACGTCCTCGTCGCTGTAGCCCTTCGCGCCGATGGCGTTGTCGTTGGTCATCCCCACCATCACGCTCACGAACACGTCGCTCCCGATGTCGCAGTTGCCCGTCACGTGCGTGAGGTCCATGACCTTGGTGCGGTCGCCGATGCGGGTGTTGTAGTTCACGGTCACGTACCGGCTGATGATGCAGCGCGACCCGATGGTGCACCCCTCCCGGATGGAGGCGCCGTCGCCGACCAGGGTGTTCTCGCCGATCTCCACGTCGTAGTAGATCACCGCGTGCGGCCCGATGGACGAGTTCGCCCCGATGCGGATGCGGCGCTCGAAGCTCGGCTGCCGCGCCAGCGCCCCCGCGCCCTTGGGCTCCTTGCCCAGGAACGCGCCGGGGAAGATCTCCACGCCGTCGCCCACCTCCACCCCCTCGGCGATCACCACGTGGGGATGGACGACCACGCCGCGGCCGAGGACGGCGCCCCGGCGGACGACCGCGAACTCGCCGATCTCCGCGCCTTCCCCGATCTGGTCGGACTCGACCACCGCCGTGCCGTGGATCATCTGCGGCTCTTCCCTCCGGTGCCGGCGCGCGCGACGGCGCCACGTGGTGCGAAACGGCCGCGGCGGGGGTCCGCGGTTGCGAACCCGCCGGCGGCCGGGGGACTCAGGACGGGTCGGGAACCCAGAGCAGGGCTTCCCCGTCCAGCACGGTCTCGCCGGTCTGCTTGCGGCAGGTCGTGGCGACGCGCACCCGCTGCTTGGCCGGGATCAGCTCCAGCACCTCCGCGCGGGCGGTCACCGTGTCGCCGAGCATCACGGGGCCGGTGAAGCGCAGCGACTGGTGGAGGTAGATGGCGCCCGGTCCGGGCAGGCGCATGCCCAGCACCGCCGAGATCAGCCCCGCGGTGAGCATCCCGTGCACGATCCGGCCGCCGAACCGCGACTTTTCCGCCGCCTGCTGATCAATGTGAACGGGGTTGAAATCGCCGGTGATCCCGGCGAACAGCACCACGTCCGCTTCCGTGATCGTCTTGGAGAACTCCGCCGAGTCCCCCACCTGCAGCTCTTCGAATCGCATGCTTTCTCCGCTCGTCCGTGCCCGCGCCCGTCGCTATGCGCGGAACAGCAGTTCCTCGGGGATGTCGCGCAGCCGCGGCGCGGCGGCGTCCTTGGGGGACAGCACCGGCTCCGCCACCGGCCAGCGAATCCCCACCTCCGGGTCGTCCCAGCGCAGGCTGCGCTCGTCCGCGGGCGAGTACGCGCGCGTGCACTTGTAGCTGAAGAGCGCGCTGTCGCCGGTGACCACGAAGCCGTGGGCGAGCCCCTCCGGGACGTACATCTGCCGGCGGTTCTCCGAGGTCAGCTCCATCCCCACCCACTCCCCGAAGGTGGGGGAGCCCGCGCGCAGGTCCACCGCCACGTCGAAGACGGCGCCCTGCAGCACGCCCACCAGCTTCCCCTGCGGCGAGGGGTTCTGGAAGTGCAGGCCGCGCAGCACGCCGCGCCCGGAAAAGGACAGGTTGTCCTGCACGAACTCCGCGTCGATCCCGGCCTCGGCGTAGCGCTCGCGGTTCCACGTTTCCATGAAGAACCCGCGCGGGTCCGTGAACACCCGCGGCTCCAGCACCACCACGCCGGGGATGCGGGTCTGCAGGATCTTCATCGGACCGCGCCGTGCTCCACCAGCGACAGCAGGTAGGCGCCGTACGAGTTCTTGCGCAGCGGCTCCGCCAGGCGCGTGACGTCGTCCGCCGTGATCCACCCCCACCCGAAGGCGATCTCCTCCGGGCAGGCGATCTTGAGCCCCTGCCGCTCCTCCACCGTCTGGATGAAGTTCGCGGCCTGCGCCAGCGACTCGTGCGTCCCCGTGTCCAGCCACGCCATCCCCCGCCCCATGATCTCCACGCTCAGGCATCCGTCCGCCAGGTAGCGGCGGTTCACGTCGGTGATCTCCAGCTCGTTCCGCGCGGAAGGCTTCAGCGACGCGGCGATCTCCAGCACCCGGTTGTCGTAGAAGTACAGCCCGGTGACCGCGTAGTTGGAGCGCGGGCGCTCCGGCTTTTCCTCGATGGTGACGGCGCGCCCCTCGCGGTCGAACTCCACCACGCCGTAGCGCTCCGGGTCCTTGACGTAGTACCCGAACACCGTGGCGCCCTCCGTGCGGGCGGCGGCGCGCTGCAGCGACTCGCTCAGCCCGTGCCCGTAGAAGATGTTGTCGCCCAGCACCAGGCACACCGGCCCGTCGCCCACGAACTCGCGCCCGATGACGAAGGCCTGCGCCAATCCCTCCGGTCGGGGCTGCTCGGCGTACGACAATTCCATCCCCCACTGCGACCCGTCGCCCAGGAGCCGGCGGAAGAGGGGGAGGTCGTACGGCGTGGAGATGACCAGCACCTCGCGGATCCCCGCCAGCATCAGCGTGCTGAGCGGGTAGTACACCATGGGCTTGTCATACACCGGCAGCAGCTGCTTGCTGACCGCCTGCGTGATGGGGTAGAGCCGCGTCCCCGAGCCGCCCGCCAGGATGATCCCCTTCACGACGCGATTCCCGCGGTCTCGCCGGCGCGTCGCCGGTCGGCGTCGCGCACGTACCAGTCCAGCGCCTCGGCGAGCCCGTCGCGCACCGAGAAGGCGGGCGCGTAGCCCAGCCGCTCGCGGATCCGGCCGATGTCGGCCAGCGAGTGCCGCACGTCGCCCGCCCGGGGCTCGCGATGGATGGGCTCCGCCTGCGCCAGCTCCGGGCGGTACGCCGCCAGCCCGTCGCGGATCAGGCAAAAGATCTCGTTGAGCGTGGTGCGCTCGCCGAACGCCACGTTGTAGACCTGGTCGGTCGCCCCGGGGTCGCGCGCGGTGGCGGCGAGCAGGTTGGCCTGCACCACGTTGTCCACGTAGCAGAAGTCGCGGCTGGTCTCGCCGTCGCCGTTGACGTAGCAGGGGCGGCCGGAAAGCAGGCTCCCCACCCACCTGGGGATCACGGCGGCGTAGGCGCCGTCCGGGTCCTGCCGCCGCCCGAACACGTTGAAGTAGCGCAGCCCGATGGTCTCCAGCCCGTACGAGCGCTGGAACACCCCCGCGTACAGCTCGTTGACGTACTTGGTCACCGCGTACGGCGAGAGCGGCCGCCCGATGCGGTCCTCCACCTTGGGGAGGCCGGGGTGGTCGCCGTAGGTGGAGCTGGAGGCGGCGTACACGAAGCGGCCCACCCGCGCGTCGCGCGCGGCGACGAGCATGTTGAGGAAGCCGTCCACGTTCGCGCGGTTGGTGCGGACGGGGTCCTCCAGCGAGCGCGGCACCGAGCCGAGCGCCGCCTGGTGCAGCACGAAGTCCGCGCCCTCGCACGCTTCGCGGCAGGCGTCCGGGTCCAGGATGTCGCCCTCGATGAAGCGGAAGGCCGCGGCGCTCTCGCCTGCCCTCTGGCGGACCTCGTCCAGGTTGCGGCGGTGCCCGGTGGCGAAGCTGTCCAGCCCCACCACCTCCTGGCCCAGCCCCAGGAGCTGCTCCACCAGGTTGGAGCCGATGAAGCCCGCCGCCCCGGTCACCAGCCAGCGCCGGGGAGCGCGGCGCAGCTCGTCCTGTGCCTCCCGGTACGCCGTCACGCGGCCACCGAGGTCCGGTCGCGCGGCGCGGCGGCGCCCTCCGTGCCCGAGATCCCCACCACCCGCGCGCCCCCCGCCGCGCGGCGCATGACGCCGCGCGAGTCCACCACCAGCCGGGCCCGCGCGGCGATCCGCGCGTAGTCCACGTCCGTGTGGTCGGTCACCACCACCACCGCGTCCGCGGCCGCCAGCGCCTCGTCCGTCAATGACACGCTGCGCAGCGGGAGGCCGGCGATGGAGGTGTGGCCGTCGTCCTGGATCTCGGGGCAGAAGGGGTCGTGGTACGCCACCTCCGCGCCCTTGTCCTGCAGGAGCTGGATGATCTCCAGCGCCGGGCTCTCGCGCAGGTCGTCGATGTCCTTCTTGTAGGCGATCCCCAGCACCAGCACCCGGCTGCCGTTGAGCGGCTTGCGGTCCTCGTTGAGGGCGTCCGCCACCTTGCGCACCACGAACGCCGGCATCTCCGCGTTGATCTCGCTGGCCAGCTCGATCATGCGCGTCTTGAAGGCCAGCGTCCTCATCTTCCAGGAGAGGTAGTGCGGGTCCAGCGGGATGCAGTGCCCGCCCAGTCCCGGCCCCGGCGTGAACTTCATGAAGCCGAACGGCTTGGTCGCCGCGGCCTCGATCACCCCCCACACGTCCACCCCCAGGCGGTCGCACACCTGCGCCATCTCGTTGACGAGCGCGATGTTGATCATGCGGAAGGTGTTCTCGTACAGCTTCACCAGCTCCGCGGCCTCCGCGCTCTCCACCGGCACCACCACGTCGAAGATGCGCGAGTACAGCGCCATCCCCGCCGCGGAGCACGCCGGGGTGATCCCCCCGAGCACCTTGGGCGTGTTGCGCGTGTGCCAGACCGGGTTTCCGGGGTCCACCCGCTCCGGGCTGAAGCACAGGAAGAAGTCGCGCCCGCCCGCCAGGCCGCCGCCCTCCAGCACGGGGAGCATCGCCTCGCGCGTGGTCCCCGGGTAGGTGGTGCTTTCCAGGATGATCAGCTGGCCGGGGCGCAGCCCCTGGCGGACGGCGTGCGTGGCCGCCACCACGTACGACAGGTCCGGGTCCTTGGTCTTGGAAAGCGGTGTGGGGACGCAGATGCTGATGGCGTCGCACTCCGCCAGGCGCGACAGGTCCGTGGTCGCGGCGAGCAGCCCCTCGCCCACGAACGCCGCGAGCACCTCGGAGGGGACGTCCTGGATGTGGCTTTCGCCGCGGTTGATGCCGTCCACCACCCGCTCGCTCACGTCGAAACCGAGGGTGCGGTATCCGCTGCGCGCCATCTCGACGGCCAGCGGGAGGCCGACGTACCCCAGGCCGATCACCCCGAGAAGGGCGGTGCCGTCCTCGAAGCGGGCCACGGTCGAGTCTGCCGGGAAGTTCATGTGTGCTTCAGCAGCTGATTCGGATGATTTCGCGCGGATCCCGCTTCACAGCCCGATCCTCGCGCCGAAGGCGAGGTTCAGGTTGAACTCGTCCGAGACGAAGTAGCGGTTGCGGTTGTAGACGCCGGTGACCCCGGCCGTGAGGTCCACCCCCCGGCGGAAGAACACGGCCTCGCCCCCCAGCGAGTGCATGACGTCGCGCGTCCCGGCGACGGCGGTGTCCGGGGCCGCGTACGCCCGGAGCTCGCGCGCCCAGGAAACCGTCCAGCGCCCGCGCGGGTGCAGGTAGTCCACCCCCAGCGTCGCCCCTCCGCCGCCGTACGCGGCGGCCGGGACCAGGAGCTGGCCGGCGTTGGTGTGCCCCTGCCGGAGCGAGTGGTGCGCGTAGTACGGACCCTGGTGCCGCACGCGCGCCAGGTGCGTGGCCTGCGTGTTCGCGACCTCGCCGCGGAGCACCACCCAGCGCGGCTCGTCGCGCCTCCACACCTTGCGGAAGCCGAGGGTGTAGGCGCTCATGTGGTCCGGCTCCAGGACGAAGTCGCGCAGGTCGAAGTTGTGGTCCTCGCGGCCGTACTCGCCGTACACCTCGAAGCCGGAGCGCGGCGCCACGTAGCGCGCGAACAGCGAGGCGAGCTGGTTGGCCTCCGTGAGCGGCTGCAGGTCGTCCGGGTCGGCCGTCTCGATCTTGAAGATCCCTTCCACCGGGCGGAGGAACGCGCGCAGGGCGGGCCCGTCGTCCGTCCAGGGGAGGTGGTAGAAGCGCGACGCGCCCACCTCCAGCCCGGGGAGCCACCGCGGGGTGAACGTCGCCACCAGCCCGGACATGAAGCGCGTGGAGGAGTCCGCACCCACAGGCGAGTAGTCCGACTGCGAGAGCCGCCCCCAGACGAACCGGGCGTGGAGCCTTCCCACGCCCACGCTCACCGGGCGCGAGGTCCCCGCGAACAGGTGGGGAAAGCCGGGCGCGTTGTTCCCCAGCACCAGCGGGAAGCGCGAAGCGGGCCCCCACACCTGGTCCGCGGTGGAAAGCCCCAGCGCCACGCCGCGGGCGTCCAGGCGCAGGGTGCTCTGGCCGGGATCGAGCCGCGCGTAGGCGCCGTCGCCGAAGCGCTGCGGCAGGTCGATGGAGCTGGGCGAGCGCCCGTCCGCGAACGGCTCCGTGGAGCCGTTGTCCTGCAGGGGGAACTCCGCGTTCTGGGACCAGACGGCCATGGGAGCCAGCACGTAGGACACGGGCCCGTAGCGCCCCGCCACCCCCGCCGTGACCGCCGCCGACACCCCGCGCCCCGCCCACAGCGCCGCGTCGTTGGAGCCGTAGGGAAAGCCGGAGTTGAAGCGCAGCTCCGCCTGCGGCGGGAGCACGCCCAGCCTGCGCGGAGCGGCGCCCTCCCCGCCCCGCGGGAAGCGCGCGGCCCAGGGGTGCGCCACGCTGTCCGGGAGGAGCGCGGCCACCTCGGGCGCCGAAAATCCCCGCAGGCTCCAGGGGTACAGAGGCGCGGCGCCCGCGACCTGCAGGCTGCGCAGGTACTCCTCGCCCTCGCTCCCGGCGAACACCACGCCGAGGTCGATCCCCGAGGGCGCGCGATTCTGGGCGCCCAGCGGCGAAACGAAGATCGCGATGCCGGTGAGGACGAAGGCTCCTCTCAGGCCTCGCGATCGATGAAAAAACGCTCTGCTCACGATCGGACCGCTGCTCGCCAAGTTGCCCTCTCCCAGCCTAGACCCGCATGGGCCATGATGTTATCATCCCCTGGAGCCGTTGTCCAGTGTGGACGCGCACTTTGTCCCTTTTCAGAACCCACGGCATGGCACGGCGGATCCTCCCCCCGACACTGCTTGTCGCAGCGCTCTCGGCGCTCGCCGCACCGCTCCCGGCCCAGGTCCCCGACACCGTCCCGCTGACCCCCCTCGCCGGGGCCGCCGTGCGCGTGCTCCCCTCCGTGGCGGGCGACTACGACGACCGGCTGCGCACCGGGCAGCTCCTGGGGGACGCGTCCACCGAGGGGTTCCTGGTGCGCTCCGCGTCCGAGCGCATCCGCCCGGGCGACGGGCCGTGGGAGTGGGCCGTGATCGCCCCCGAGCTGGACTTCACCTGGAACTCGGCGCTGCCGTTCTCGCTCAACGACGGCGCCCTGCGGGCCGGGCGGGGCGCCAACGCGAGCCTCCTCGCGGGGGCGTGGCTCCGCTGGGGGAGGGTGTCCGTGCTGCTGGCGCCGGAGCTCCAGTACGAGCAGAACCGCGACTTCGACCTCCCCGAGTTCACCGACCTGGCGCGGCACGGGAATTCGCCGCCCTGGTACTTCGGGCGGCGCTCGGCGGACCTCCCCCTGCGCTTCGGCGACGATGCCGCCACCCGGGTGACCCCGGGGCAGAGCGCGGTCGCCGTGCGGGTGGGAGGGGCCTCCCTCGGCGCCTCCACCGAGAGCCAGTGGTGGGGCCCGGGGATCCGCAACGCGCTGGTGATGAGCAACAACGCGCCCGGCTTTCCCCACCTGTTCCTGCGCACGGCCTCGCCGCTGCGGACGCGGCTGGGGACGCTGGAGGGGCGGTGGATGGTGGGGCGGCTGCGCCAGTCGGAGTACTTCGACACCGCGGCCGCCGACGTGCGCGCCCTCAGCGGGATGGCGCTCACCTTCAGCCCGGCCTTCGACCGCGGCCTCACCGTGGGGATGGCGCGGACGGTCCAGTCGCTGGTGGACGAGCCCGGCGACGTGGCCGGCCACGCCGCCGACGTGTTCACCCGCTGGCGCTTCGGCACGCCCGGCGACTCGCTCCGCGAGGCGCGCCGCGCGGACCAGCTGCTGTCGTTCTTCGGCCGCTGGGTGTTCCCGGAGAACGGCTTCGAGGTGTACGCCGAGCTGACCCGGCAGGACCTCCCCGGCTCCATGGTGAGCTTCCTGGACAACCCGGCGCTCTCGCTGGGCTACACCCTGGGCGTCCAGGGCGCGCGGCCCGTCCGCGGCGGCGACGCGCTCCGGCTGCAGCTGGAGACCACCTACCTGGAGCAGACCCCCCGCGGGCTGGAGTCGGTGAGCCTGTACACCGGCCCCGCGGTGCCGCAGGGCTACACCAACGACGGGCAGGTGATCGGGGCGAGCATCGGGCCCGGGGCGTCCAGCCAGTGGGCCGCCGTGGACTACCTGGCCTCCCGCTGGCGCGCGGGCGTCTTCGGCGGGCGCATCCGCTGGGACAACGACGCGTTCTACACCACCGCCCGCGCCCAGATCGTGGGGTGGCCGTTCCTGGCGCACGACGTTTCGCTCTTCGGCGGCCTGCGCGGCAGCCTGGACGTCGCCTCGGTGCGCGTGGACGCGGAGTGGACCGCCGGCACCCGCTACAACTACCTGTACCAGAACCGCGGCCAGAGCTGGGAAACGTCGGACGACGCGGAGGACATCGTCAACCACACGCTCCGCCTGGGCGTGACCCCCGCCGCCCCGCGCCGCCCCCTCCCGGCCCGCCGCGAGCCGGTCCCGCCCCCGCCGCCCCCCGCCCCGGCTCTCCCCGACAGCACCGTGGCCGCCCCCGCGCCCGCCGAAACGGCCGCCCCGCGGCCGGACTCCGCGCTCGCGGAGCCCGCGGCGCCGACCCGCGCCGCCGGCGCGCGGACGCACCGCGTGCAGCCCGGCGAGACCCTGTTCGGGATCGCCCGCCGCTACGGGGTCAGCGTGGCGGCGCTCCGCGCCGCCAACGCGCTCCCGGGCGACGCCATCCGCGCCGGGCAGGAGCTGGCGATCCCGCCGCGCCCGTAAGGCCCTCACCCGGCAGCCTTAGAGCCGCCACCCTCTCCCAATTCTGGGAGAGGGGGCAACTGCTGGATCTTGAGAACGGGCAAGCAGTTGCGTGAGGGATTACGGCCCGAAGGGGCGAGACCCGCGGGCAGTTTCGCGGGGCTCGACTCCGTTGCAGACGGTTGTTTCGTCTGCTACGGAGCCGAAGCCCGACCCCGGCGCCAGCCGGGGGCACGCCCGAACCCGCCCTTCAGAGCCGTTCCGAACGTCAACGGTCCGCGATCTCCACCCGCTCGGGGCCGAACTGATCCGGGTCCCCCGTCCATGCGGCCCGCACCATCCCCCGCCGGAAGCGCGACGACACCTCCCCCGCCCGGTCCGGAAAGAGCCGGCCCAGCGACCCGAACACCGCCCAGCGCGCCCCCCACCCCAGCAGCATGGCGAGACGCACCCGCCTCACCCCCCGCCGCCCGAAGTGCTTCTCGTGGTAGTCGAAGAGGTTGCGCACCAGCTCCCCCTGCAGGCGGAGGTGGCGGTTCTCGGCGCGGGTGGTTGCCTGGAGGTGGTGGACCACCTCGGCGTCGTGGACGAAGTACACCTCCCACCCCGCCTCGCGGATCCGCAGGCACCAGTCGAAGTCGTTGTAGTGGATCCGCAGCCGCTCGTCCAGCCCGCCCACCGCCTCCAGCACCTCGCGCCGCACCAGCAGCGCCGCCCCCAGCAGCGCCCCCACCGGCGCGGTGCGGTCGTGCGCGAAGCCGGTGTGCTCGTTGCCGAACACCCGGCTGCGGGGAAGGAGCCGGTCCAGCGTGAGCGCGGTGGACAGGTAGGTGCGCGGGGACGGGACGCTGTAGCACGACCGCTGCAAGCGCCCGTCCGGGTAACGGAGGAGCGGGCCGCACGCGCCCGCCTCCGGGTGCGTGTCCATGAACTCCACCAGGCGGACGAGCGCGGAAGGGCCCACCTCGGTGTCGCTGTTGAGCAGGAGCACGTGGCGGCCCCGGCTGGCGGCGAGCCCCTGGTTGTTGGGGAAGGCGTAGCCGGTGTTCGCCCGGTTCTCGATGAGGCGGACCTCCGGGAACTCGTCGCGCACCCGCTGCGCGCTCCCGTCGGTGGACCCGTTGTCCACCACGATCACCTCCACGGCGAGCGTCCCCGCCGCCACACGCACCGAGGCGAGGCACGCCGCCAGCAGCTCCCGGGTGTTGCGGTTCACCACCACCACCGACAGGTCGGGTACGGCGGGCGGGGCGAGCGCCGCCGGCTCGGGGGAGTCGCGCAGGGGCCCGGCGTCGGACGGGGGGGAGGCGGCGAGGCGGGACATGCGGGCGCTCCGGCGCTACCGCGCCGTCTGCTCCAGCTGCGCGGAGGGCCGCGCCAGAGCGGCGGGGGGCGCGGCCGGCGCGCCCCTGCCGAAGCTGAGCGCCGGGAAGAGCCCGGCGAGCGAGGCCGCCACCTCGGCGTCGCGGTGCGAGCGGAAGGCCAGGTCCCAGGTGGAAAGCGTGTCGCCGACCGCCTGCCCGGCCGCGTCCCCCGTGCGGATGAGCCGCACCTTGGGGATGGTCGTCTCGATGGTCTCCTCGTCGGGGGCGACCAGCTCTTCGTGGAGCTTTTCCCCGGGCCGCAGGCCGGTGAAGACGATGCTCCGCTTGCGCGAGCGGTTCCCCGACAGGCGCAGCAGGTTGCGCGCGAGGTCCAGGATGCGGACCGGCTCGCCCATCTCCAGCATGGCGATCTGCCCGCGGATCTCGTCCAGGAGCGACGCCTGCAGGATGAGCTGCACCGCCTCCGGGATGGTCATGAAGTAGCGGGTGGCGTCCGGGTGCGTCACCGTCAGCGGCTTCCCCGCCGCGAGCTGCCGCTTGAACAGCGGGATGACGCTGCCGTTGCTCCCCAGCACGTTGCCGAAGCGCACCGCCGCGTACACGGTGTCCGGGTGCCGGTCCTGCGTTTCCAGCACCACCATCTCCGCCAGGCGCTTGGTGGCGCCCATGACGCTCACCGGCTTGACCGCCTTGTCGGTGCTCACCAGCACGAACTTGCGCGCGCCGTGATGCCCCGCGGCCTCGGCGAGCACCCAGGTGCCGATGGCGTTGTTGCGGACGGCCTGGCGCACGTTGGTCTCCATCATCGGCACGTGCTTGTACGCGGCCGCGTGGAAGACGTGGCTGGGCCCGAACGCCTCGAACACGGCCTCCACGGCGTCGCGGTCCACGATGTCGCCGATCACCGGGACGATGCGCAGCCGGGGGTGGCGCTCGCGGATCTCCAGCTCCAGGTAGTACAGCTCGGTCTCCGCCTGGTCGAAGAGCACCAGCGTCGCCGGGGTGTGCAGGGCGATCTGCCGCGAAAGCTCCGAGCCGATGGAGCCCGCCGCGCCGGTGATCAGCACGCAGGCGCCCTCCAGGTCCTCGGCGAGCTCCTGCAGCTCCAGCTCCACCGGCTCCCGGCCCAGGAGGTCCTCGATGCGCACCTCGCGCACCTGGTCCAGCCGCACGTGCCCGGCCAGCACCTCGGCGATGCTGGGGAGCACGCGGAAGGGGAGCTCGGTGCTCTCGCAGCGCTCCACGATGGTGCGCATCTGCGCGGGGGTGGCGTACGGCACCGCGAGGACCAGCTCCTCCACGCGGTACGCCTCGGTGATCGCCCGCAGGTCGGAAAGCGAGCCGATCACCTCCAGCCCGGCCAGGCGCGTCCCCCACTTGTGCGGGTCGTCGTCCACGAAGCCCACCGGGCGGTACCCGGTGTTCCGGCGCGACATCTCGCGGGCCAGCATGTAGCCGGACTCGCCCGCCCCGATGATCAGCACCCGCACCTCCTGCTGGCCGCGGGCGGACAGGCGGTAGCGGAGCGCCTCGAAGGCGGCCCGGTACGAGATCCACACGGCGGAGGTGAACAGGACGCTGAGGATGGCCTCCCCGGCCACCACCGACTTGGGCACCGGGAGCGGGAAGGGGGCGCCGCGGGTGAGCGCGAGGAACGCCGCCGAGCCCACCAGGGTGGCGGCGGCCAGGCGGAGCACGTCGTCCACGCCCACGAAGCGCCACCGCCCGGTGGTCAGCCGGAACAGCAGGTGGCAGGCGTGCCGGACCACGACCAGCAGGGGGAGGGTGGCCAGGAAGGTGGCCGTGTAGACGCCAGGCCAGCTGAACTCGAAGCGCAGCAGAAAGGCCAGCGCGTACGAGAGGGCGGTCACCCCCGTGTACACGCAGAAGGCCACCGACCGCCGGTGCATGTAGCGGATCCGGCGCACCAGGTTGAGCGGCGCGCGGATCAGGAAGCTGGTCCCCGGTTGCATTACGTACCTCTTGGATGGCGACGCGGACCCGGTCCGCTCACCGGCCATGGATGACGGTGTACTCCTGGTAGCGCTTGCCCGCCAGCGCCACCAGCGACCCCGCCCCGTTGGAAATCGTGCGCAGCGCGCTCACCAGCGGCGCGCGGCCCCGGACCGCCGCGAACGGCAGCGCGAGCGTTCCGTACCCGATGCGGGCGAGCGCCCCCGCCACGCGGGGAATGACCCAGCGGTGCGGTGGCGACAGCGCCCGGACGCAGAACACGTAGCCGTTGCCGATGCGGAAGGCCCGCTTCACGATCCACCCCACCCGGGCGCGCGACGCGGGGATGAACTCCTCCACGCGCGCCTCGTCCGCCCACACCAGCCTGGCCCCGGACATCCGGACCCGCATGAAGAAGTGCGAGTCGTCCATCCCGCTCAGCCCGAAGGTCGGGTCGAAGGGCTCTTCCGTGCCGCGGAACAGCTGCGCGCCCACCAGCGCGTTGTTGGTGGCCGCGATGGGGATGGCCTCCCCGGTCGCGTAGCGCGGGTAGGTGAAGAAGCCGCCCTCCACCACCCACGGCTCCACCCCGGGCGCGAAGCGCGGCAGGGAGGGGCCGCTGACCACGTCGGCGCCGCTCTGGCGCTGCACGTGAAGCAGCTCGTCCAGCCAGTCGGGGCTGGCGACCTCGTCGTCGTCGATGAAGGCCACGAACTCGGCGCCCTCGCGGAGCGCCGTCCGCACCCCGCAGTTGCGCGCGTGCGGGATGCCCCGGTTGGGCTCGACGTTGTAGACGACCGGAAAGGGCAGCCGGTCACGCGCCGCTTCCACGACTTCGCGCGCGGTCTCCCCCGGGTCGTTGTCCACGACCACGATGAACGGCTCCACCGGGGCGCACTTGCGGAACACCAGCCCCGCCAGGCTGTCCAGCAGCGCCCCCAGGAGCAGGGGGCGCTGCAGCGTCGCCACGCACACGGCCACCCGCACCGTGGCACGGACGGCCGGCTGCGCCGCCTCCCCGCGGGGGGAGCCACGCTCGGTGGAGGCCTGGGTAGCCGGACTCCGCCCGGTCACGTTCATCGATGCCATGGAAAGGGGGGACGCCCGGGCGCCGGGAAGGGAGCCGGCGCCGCGGTCAGCCCAGGGTGCGCGCGCCGACGCTCTCCGCCTCGACCAGCTTCTCGAAGTAGGGGATCGTGCGCCTCAGCCCCTCCTCCAGCGGGACCCGCGGCTCCCACCCCAGCACGGCCCGCGCGACCCCGATGTCGGGGCGGCGGACCTTGGGGTCGTCCTCCGGCAGGGGGAGGAACGACAGCTCGGAGCGGCTGCCGGTCATTTCCAGCACCCGCTCGGCGAGCTGGCGCACGGTGAACTCGCCCGGGTTCCCCACGTTGGTGGGCTCCACGCGGTCGGAAAAGAAGAGCCGGTGGATGCCGTCCACCAGGTCGTCCACGTAGGTGAACGAGCGGGTCTGGTCGCCCTCGCCGTAGATGGAGAGCGGGTCGCCGCGCAGCGCCTGCACGATGAAGTTGGAGACCACCCGCCCGTCGCTGGGGCGCATGCGGGGGCCGTAGGTGTTGAAGATGCGCACGATGCGCGTTTCCACGCCGTGGAAGCGGTGGTACGCCATGGTCATGGCCTCGGCGAAGCGCTTCGCCTCGTCGTACACGCCGCGCGGACCCACCGGGTTCACGTTGCCCCAGTAGCTTTCCACCTGGGGGTGCACCTGCGGGTCGCCGTACACCTCGGAGGTGGAGGCGAGCAGGAAGCGGGCGCCCTTCGCCTTCGCCAGCCCCAGCGCGTTGTGCGTCCCCAGCGACCCTACCTTGAGCGTCTGGATGGGGAGCTCCAGGTAGTCCACCGGCGAGGCGGGGCTGGCGAAGTGCAGCACGCCGTCCAGCGGCCCGTCCACCTGGATGAACCGGGTGACGTCGTGCTGCACCAGGCGGAAGTCGCTCCGCCCGGCCAGGTGCGCGACGTTGTCCGGGGAGCCGGTGATGAAGTTGTCCATCCCCACCACCTCGTGCCCGTCCGCCAGGAAGCGGTCGCACAGGTGGGAGCCCAGGAAGCCGGCGGCGCCCGTGATCAGGATGCGCATTCCGCCGCCCCTCAGCGAGCCGCCGCGTGCGGCTGCGCCTGCACCGCCGCCAGCGGGGCGACGGCGGAGCGCCCGACGGACACGTAGTGGAAGCCCTGCTCGCGCATCTTCTCGGGCTCCCACAGGTTGCGCCCGTCGAACACCACCGGCTCGCGCAGCAGCGAGCGGATGCGCCCGAAGTCGGGGCGGCGGTACGGGGCCCACTCGGTGAGCACCAGGAGCGCGTCGGCGCCGCCCAGGCAGTCGTAGTTGTGCTCGAATAGCGTGAGCGCCCCGGACTCCACCAGGTCGCCGAGGTGGAGCTCGGCCTCGTGGCGCGCCTCGGGGTCGTGGGCGCACAGCCGGGCGCCGCGCGCGGCCAGCCCGCGCAGCACGGTGAGCGAGGGCGCCTCGCGCATGTCGTCGGTCTCGGGCTTGAAGGACAGCCCCCAGACGGCGAAGGTGAGGCCGGAAAGGTCCTCGCCGTAGCGCTCCACGACGCGCTCCAGCAGCAGCGACTTCTGCGCGGCGTTGACGTGCTCCACGCCCTCCAGGATCACCGGGTCCACGCCCACGGTGCGGAGCGTGTGGATCAGCGCCTTGACGTCCTTGGGGAAGCAGCTCCCCCCGTAGCCGATGCCGGCGAACAGGAAGCTGGAGCCGATGCGCTCGTCGGTCCCGATCCCGGCGCGCACCCTGGACACGTCCGCCCCCACCGCCTCGCACAGGCCGGCGATGGTGTTCATGAAGGAGATGCGGGTGGCGAGCATCGCGTTGGCGGCGTACTTGGTGATCTCCGCGGAGGCGATGTCCATGAACAGGATGGGGTTGCCGGTGCGCACGAAGGGCTCGTACAGCTCGGCCAGCCGTTCGCGGGCGAAATCGGACTCCACGCCCACCACCACGCGGTCGGGCTTCATGAAGTCCTGGACCGCGGCCCCTTCCTTGAGGAACTCGGGGTTGGAGCACACGTGGAAGGGCCGCGTGGTGTGGCGGCGGATGGCCTCGCGCACCTTGCCGGCGGTGCCCACGGGGACGGTGCTCTTGGTGATGACGATCTTCTCGGGCCCGTCGGCGGGCATGTTGCGTCCCACCGTCTCGGCCACGGCGAGCACGTGCTGCAGGTCGGCGGAGCCGTCCTCGCCCGGGGGGGTGCCCACGGCGATGAACACGATCTCGGCGGCGCGCACGGCGTCCGCGACGTCCGTGGTGAAGCGGATGCGCCCCTCGGACAGGTTGCGCTCCACCAGCGGCTCCAGCCCGGGCTCGTAGATGGGGATCTCGCCGGCGTTGAGCCGCGCGATCTTGCCCGCGTCGATGTCGGCGCAGACGACGTCGTTCCCCGTCTCCGCCAGGCACGCTCCCACCACCAGCCCCACGTATCCCGTGCCGACGACCGTTATCTGCATGTTCGCGCGACGATTCTCAGTTGGTGTGTAGGCGGGCGATCCCCGCCTGCTCCGCCACGGCCGGCGCCGGCGCTGCCGGGACCGCGCCCGCGCCCCCCGCGGCGGGCCGGTACGCCGGCGCGCGCGGGGGGACGAGGTTGTAGCGGAGGATGTGCCAGAAAGCGGCGACTCCGTCCCGCCAGCCGATCTTCTTTCCTTCCGCGTAGGTCCGCCCGCTGTAGCTGATGGGGACCTCGTAGATGCGGGCGCCGGCCTGGGCGAGCCTGGCGACCAGCTCCGGCTCGATCCCGAAGCGCCGCGAGCGCAGCGGCAGGCTCTTCATCAGGTCCGACCTCACCACCTTGTAGCACGTTTCCATGTCGGTGAGGTTCAGGTTGGTGAACATGTTCGAGACCAGCGTCAGGAACCCGTTCCCCACCCTGTGCCAGAAGTACAGCACGCGGTGCGGGCCGCCCAGGAACCGGCTCCCCAGCACCGCGTCGGCCCTGCCGTCCAGGATGGGCTGCATCAGCGCCGGGAGGTCGGCCGGGTCGTACTCCATGTCCGCGTCCTGGATCACCACCAGCTCGCCGGTGACGTGCGGGATGGCGGAGCGGACCGCGGCTCCCTTGCCCTGGTTGCGCTCGTGCAGCACCAGCCGGTCCACCAGCCCCTGCGCCCGCAGCGACTCCAGCACGGCGCGCGTCCCGTCGGTGGAGGCGTCGTCCACCACCACGATCTCGGTCCGCAGCGGGCACTCGCGCACGCGGCGCACGGCCGCCGCGATGGTGGCCTCCTCGTTGTACGCCGGCACGACCACGGAAAGCGTGACCCCGGCGGTCCGCTCGTCCATTGCGACGGGCCCCGGCGTCACGCTGCGAGCGGCCGGCCGGGGTCCGTGACGTTCCCGTACGCGACGATCAATGTCTCCCGCGGGTCACCGGAACGCGCACTCTCCCGGGACTCTTTCCCGGGAGCAGAGCTCAGGAAAATACAAGCAGATACGCCCCCACACAACCGAACCGCGCCCGTCCGTGGACGCCGCCGCCTCCCCCGCGCCCCTCTCGGGACAGCGCCGAACGACTCGCCGCTTCGGCGGGCTCCGGTGTTCGGGGTCGGCCGGGGGCGGCTGCTCCGACCTCCCGGCGCAGATCGCAACGGCAACGACCCAGACCTACGGGAAGCCCTCCCCCAGAATTGGGGGAGGGTGGCGAGCCTAAGCGAGCCGGGTGGGGGCCCCAGCGGACGCCAGCGCCAAACCCGCGTGAGGGATTTCGGCCCGAAGGGGCGAGACCCGGCGGGGCTGTTTCCGCCGGGGCTCGACTCCGTTAGCGAGCGTTGTTTGCTCGCTTACGGAGCCGAAGCCCGACCCGGCGCCAGCCGGGGCACGCCCGAACCCGCAGTTCAAAGCCGTTTCTCCCTGACCCGAACCCTCCCCAAACCGATGTACCGCCCCCGTTTGGTCAAGCACACGCGCCATTATGTCAAATACGCTTGACTTTAAGTCTACCACGCTTTACTTTCAATCCAGGTCGGCAACGCATCGAGAGCGCTGAACCGGGAGCCATGAAGAGAGCCACGCGGCGGGCACTGGAGAAGTGGATCGCACCCGGGATCCTGGGTGGCGTGGTCGGCTTCGTCGTGGGCCTGATGACGGAAGAAGGGCGAAACCCGCTGCTCGACCCCACGCCGGCGCAGATGACGGTGCTCACCGCGGGCGGGGTGCTGCTGCTGGGGCTGGCTGCGTACGACCTGTGGCGCTCGGACGAGCTGGAGCGGCGGCTGTACCACGTGGCCGCGACCACGGCGTTCCTGGGGACGGGGCTGGTGACGCTGGTCTACGGGCACATGCAGCGCATGGGGTGGCCGGAGCTCAACTGGAGCTTCGCCTTCCTGGTGATGATCGGCTTCTACTGCGCGGGCTGGTGGGGCGCCTGGGCGCGCTACCGATGAGGAACCGCCTGCGGGTGCTGCGGGCGGAGCGCGGCTGGACCCAGGCCGACCTGGCGGAGCGGCTGGACGTGTCGCGGCAGACGGTGAACGCGCTGGAAACGGGCAAGTACGACCCGAGCCTTCCGCTGGCCTTCCGGATCGCGCGGGTGTTCGGCGGCAGCATCGAGGCGGTCTTCCAGCCCGACGACGAGCCGGGCGGTTGAAGGGGGGGACGTGACGGATCTCATCCACGAATGCGGGAGCTGCAGACGATGAGCGTACATAGATGGACGGGGCCGCGGCGCGCCGCGGCCGTGCTGGC
>JBEVLE010000649.1:0-4358 GCA_040509335.1 Longimicrobiaceae bacterium
TCACCCGCGTCCGCCGCCGCCTGGCCGCCCTGCGCCGCGAGGAGCGCGAGCTGCCGGCCACGCCGCGCCGCGCGCGCTCGCTGGAAGAGCTGGACGCGCTGGAGCGCCGGGTCGCGCGGATGCTGCGCGCGGAGCCGCTCGCCGCCGCCGCGGGCGAGCCGCCGCCCGGCCTCGCCTCGCCGCAGCTGGTGCGCGCGCCCGGGTACCGCGAGGCGCACCGCGCCTGCCTCCTCCTGCGGCTGGGGCTCAGCCTGGAGGGCGGGCCGGTGCGCCTCGCCGTCAAGGACCTGTCGCTCCTGTACGAGTACTGGTGCTTCCTGGCGCTGGCGCGCATCCTCGCCGCGCGGTCCGGGAGCGCCCTCCCCGCGCGCGGCCTGCTCGCCGTGGAGGAGCGCGGCCTGCGCGTCCTCCTGCGGCGGGGACGCGAGCAGGCCCTGAAGTTCGACCTGGGCGGGGGGACGCGCGCCGTGCTC
The DNA here is from genome assembly GCA_040509335.1 of Longimicrobiaceae bacterium. Lineage (GTDB taxonomy): Bacteria > Gemmatimonadota > Gemmatimonadetes > Longimicrobiales > Longimicrobiaceae > JAFAYN01. The sequence goes on from JBEVLE010000649.1 coordinate 474, forward strand.
ACCTACAACCCGCGCTTCGGCGGGGAGCCGCTGCTGGTCCCCCAGCAGCCGGACCTGCTGCTGGAGGTGCGCCGCCCGGACGGGACGGCCGTGCGCGTGGTGCTGGACGCCAAGTACCGCGTGGCCGCCGACGCGGAGTACGTGGCGCGCTACGGCTCGCCCGGGCCGCCGGAGGACGCCCTCAACGTGCTGCACCGCTACCGCGACGCCATCGTGCGGCCGCGCTCCGGCGCCGCTCCCGAGCGCATCGTGGCCCGCGCCGCCGCCCTCTTCCCCTTCCGCGAGGCGGAGCCGGGCGCCTTCCGCGCCAGCCGGCTGTGGCGCTCGCTGGACGGGCTGGCCGTGGGGGCAATCCCCCTGCTGCCGGGGAGCACGGAGTACCTGGAAGCGTGGGTGGACACCCTCCTGGCCGCCGTCCCGGAAGATACCCGGACGGCGCTCTTGCACACGGGGTAGCCGAAAACGATCTTGCCAGCGGGCCGGGCGCCCGCCCCGTCCTTCCCCCGTCTCCCTCCCGCGGCATCCTCCTCCCCTTCCTCCGGAGCCGCCCCATGCCTTCGTCGAACCGGGTCCACCTCTTCAGGCGCTGGGCGTCGCGGTGGGGCGACGCGGTGTTCACGGGGCTGCTCGTCGCCGTGGGGCTGGGGACCGGGCTCGGCATCGTCCTGGCGCACGGGGCGGCCGGGCGCTCCACCGCCCTCCTCTGGTCGTTCGCCTGCTTCTCCAGCGGCATGGCGGTCGGCTTCCTGTTCGGCATCCCGCGCGTGCTCCAGGGCGACGTTCCCGTGGACCCGTCGCAGCCGGGCGGGGCGCAGGGCGCCAGGGACGCGGCGGGCCAGGAGGACGGCTACCGCATCCGGCCCAACACCAACCTGGAGCAGATCTCCGACTGGCTCACCAAGATCCTGGTGGGCGTGGGGCTGGTGCAGATGGGGAAGATCGGGGACGCGCTCGACCGCGCGTCGCTCTTCCTCGCCCGCGGTCTCGGCGCCCCCGCCGAGAGCCTGCAGGTGTTCGCGGCCGGGATCATCGTGTACTTCACGGTGTCCGGCTTCATGGGCGGGTACCTGACGACGCGCCTGTTCCTGACGGGCGCGTTCTCGCGGGCGGACCGGGCCGCGGCCGCGCAGCCGACGCTGGCCGAGTACTCCGCCGTGCGCGAAGCCTCCATCGAGATCGTGGACCGGGGCGGCGCGGTGTCCGGCGAGGCGGTGCAGGCCGCCTCCCGGATCGGCGCCGTCCCCGTGGACCAGCTCCGCACCCCCGAGGCGCTGGCCGTGTGGGCAAAGGCGCAGCTGATCGAGGGGAACACCCAGGCGGCGGTGGACGCCTACGCCCGCGCCGTGGCCGGGGCGCCGGGCGACGTGGCGCTGCGCTACGAGTACGCCGTCGCCCTGTTCCAGGCCGGCCGCCCGGAAGAGACCGTGCGGGAGCTCCAGGAAGCGTACCGCCGCATCACCCCGGCCACCGACCGGGTGCTCAAGGAAAAGGTCTACAACTCGCTGACCTTCACCAGCCTGTACCTCCCCCCGCCCGGGGGCTTCACGGCCGCCGTCCGCTACGGCGAGGAGTACGTCGCAAACCCCGCGAACCTCCCCAGCGGCTCCATCTGGGTGAACCTCGCGGCCGCGTACGGCCAGCGTGCCCGCTGGCTGGGCGAGCAGCCCGCGCGGGACAGCGCCGCCGTCGCCGCAGCGCGCGGCCTCGCGCTCCGGGCCGTCCACGAGGCGCTGCGGATCGACCCCCGGTGGCGGGAAAGGCTGGTGATGCTCCTGGACCCCGCGTTCCCGGGCAAGGACCCGGCGGAAGACGACCTGGAGGTGTTCGCCGGGGACCCCGAGTTCCGCGACGCGCTCGGGCTGCCGGAGCTCCCCCGGCTCGAGTAGGCGCCCGGCAGATCCACACCCCCGGAGGCCGGCGATGAAGGGACACGCGCTCCTCCCCGCGCTCCTCGCGCTGGCGTGCGCCGCCCCGGCGGCGGCGCAGCTCCGGGCGTCCGCCCTTTCCGTGGGCGGGCGGGTGCTGGCCGCCAGGCCGGTGGGCGAGCGCGGCGAGGGGCTGGACGCCGGGGCGGGATTCGGCATCGACGCGGGCTACGACTTGCGGCCCGGCCTGACGCTGTACGCCGGCTTCAGCCGCACGGCCTTCACCGTCGGCGGCGCGGCGGAAGCGACCGACCGGGTGGACTCCGGCGTGGACGCGGGCATGCTGCTCTCCCGCTCGGCCGGCGGGGTGCCGCTCTGGCTGCGGGGCGGGGTGACGCTGCACGAGGCGGAAGCGCACCTCGCCTCCGGCGGGGGCGACGGGCTGGACGACGGCCGTAGCGGGATCGGCCTGGAGAGCGGCGCCGGCGTGGAGCTCCGGCTGGGACGCCGCCTCGTCGTGCTGCCCGGGGTCGCGTACACCGCCTACCCGCTGGGCGACCCCGGCGGCGTCACGCACCTGCGCGTGGAGCTGGGGGCGCGCCTCCGCCCCTGAGCACGGCCGCCGGGGCACCATCCAGGCGCCCTTTTCTGCATCGCCCCGGATCCTGCGCACCACAATGCAGCGGCGGCGGCCCCCCGCGTCGGGCATCGCCGCCTCTCGTCCTTCACCCGCAACCGTGTCCCGCCCAAGCGCTTCCGCGGCGCTCGCCTCGCATCGGGCTCGCCGGCCCCCAACGTGCTCCCCGCACGGGCACTCCCGAGACATCCCGCTCCACCACCCGTTCCCCGAGACGGAGGAGTCCCCATGCGCTCACGCACGAGGTTCCCGCTGGCCGCGTTCGCCGCCGCCCTGCTGCTCGCCGGCTGCGGCGACGAGATCTCCCGCCCCGCCGCGCCCCCCGAGGCGCCCCGCGCGCCGGAGCGGCCCGAGCTTTCCGTGCTGCCCAACTCCGCGTCCGGGGCCACCGCCCCGGGCGGGCCGTACAACCTGCGCTCCGGCCCCGGGACGGGATACGCCGTCACCGGCTCGCTGGGCGGCGGCGTGGGCGTCACCATCGACTGCACCTCGCGCGGGGAAAGCGTCAGCGGCCACTACGGCACCAGCCGCGTGTGGGACCGGCTGGCCAGCGGCGCCTGGATCACCGACACCAACGTCTACACCGGCACCGACGGCCCGGCGGCGCGCCCCTGCATCCGCAACGACTACCCGTACGCGAGCAGCAGCACCAGCGGCGTGGACCCCTGGAACTTCTACAACCGCCAGTGCACCTCGTTCTCCGCCTTCCGCGTCAACTGGAACGGCACGCGCACCGGCAAGACGTTCACCAACATGTACCTTGGCGAGCACTTCGGCGACGCGCACCTGTGGGACGACGCGGCCCGCGCCTCCGGCGTGCCCATCTACGGCTCGCCCGCGGTGGGGCGCATCGCGCAGTGGAACCGCAACTCCGGCGGGGCGGGCGGCTTCGGGCACGTGGGGTACGTGGCCGCGGTCTACAGCGACGGCAGCTTCCTGGTGGAGGAGTACAACTGGGCGACCGCCTACGGGTACGGCACCCGGCGCATCTACCCCGGGAGCGGGTCGTGGCCCAGCAACTTCATCGACATCTGAGGTTTTACGGCTGAACCGGAACTGCGGGGTCGGGCGTGCCCCCCGCGGGGCGCGGGGGTCGGGCTTCGGCTCCGTAACGCACGAAACAACCGTGCGTAACGGAGTCGAGACCCGGCGGAAACTACCCCGCCGGGTCTCGCCCCTTCGGGCCGAAATCCCTCACGCGGGGCTGGTGCTGGCGTCCGCTGCGGGCCCCCACCCCGGCTCTCGCAGTTGCCCCCTCTCCCAGAATTGGGTAGCGTTCCCTTTCGTTGACATGGGAGGGGGGAGAGGCACCCTCGGACGTCAATTTCGAGACCAGAGCCGGGCATAGTCGTCGGGGTTGTGCTGCTGCGCCAGGCGCAAGCG
>JBEVLE010000650.1:0-10251 GCA_040509335.1 Longimicrobiaceae bacterium
CCGCGGACGCCAGCGCCACCCCCGCGTGAGGGATTTCGGCCCGAAGGGGCGAGACCGCGCGGCTGTTTGCGCGGGCTCGACTCCGTTGCAGACGGTCGTTTCGTCTGCTACGGAGCCGAAGCCCGACCCCGCGCCAGCGGGGGCACGCCCGAACCGGTAGTTTCCGCCGTTTGTACCGAGCGGAACCGAACTTGCCGCGGGCCATACCCCGCCTTATCATGTCGCCCGCCGGAGAGGACCGATTGACGGCACGCACCATCGTCGTGGCCCTGGGCGGAAACGCCCTGGCCCAGCCGGGAGAGGAAGGCACCATCGCCCAGCAGTTCCACCACACGCGCGAAAGCCTGGGCGCCGTGGTGGAGCTCGCGCGCGAGGGGTGGCGCATCGCCATCGTGCACGGCAACGGCCCGCAGGTGGGCAACGAGCTGATCCGCAACGAGCAGTCGCGCCACCTGCTGCCGCCGCTCCCGCTGGGGGTGCTGGTGGCGGGGACGGAAGGGTGGATCGGCTACATGATCCAGCAGTCGCTGCAGAACGCGCTGCGCCGGGGCGGGGTAGACCGCCAGGTGGTGACCGTGGTCACGCAGGTGCTGGTGGACCCGCGCGACCCGCAGCTGCGGCGGCCCACCAAGCCCATCGGCCGCACCATGGACGAGGCCACCGCCCGCGCCCTCGCCGCCGAGCTGGGCGGCGACGTGGCGCAGACCAAGGGCGGCTGGCGGCGCGTGGTGCCCAGCCCGCGCCCGCTGGGCATCGTGGAGCGGCCCATGATCCGCTCGCTGGTGGAGGAGGGGCACCTTGTGATCGCCGCCGGCGGCGGGGGGTGCCCCGTGTACGAGCACCCGGGGCTGGGGCTGGAGGGGATCGACGCGGTGGTGGACAAGGACCGCGCCGCCGCCATCCTGGGGCACGACATCGGCGCCGAGACCCTGCTGATCCTCACCGACGTGGAGTGCGTCTACGTCGACTACGGGAGCCCGGAGCAGCGCGCCGTCCGCCGCCTGACGCTGGACGCCGCCGACGCGCTGCTGGACGCCGGCGAGCTGGGCTCCGGGAGCATGGCCCCCAAGGTGGAGGCCGCCGCCGACTTCGTGCGCCGCGGCGGCACGCGCGCCATCATCGCGCGCCTGGACCAGGGCCGCCAGGCGGTCGCCGGCGAGGCCGGGACCGAGATCGTGAACACGTAGGACCTTTTCATCACCCGAACAGGACGGACGCGGTGAACATACACGAATACCAGGCGAAGGAGCTCCTCGTCGCGCAGGGGATCCCGGTCCCCATGGGCGAGGTGGCGACCACGCCCGAGCAGGCCGAGGAGATCGCCCGGCGGCTGGGCGGCGCCGTGATGGTCAAGGCGCAGGTGCACGCCGGCGGGCGCGGCAAGGCCGGCGGCGTCAAGTTCTGCAAGACGCCCGAGGAGGCCCGCGAAAAGGCGCAGGCCATCCTGGGGATGCAGATCAAGGGGCTCACGGTGGAGAAGGTGCTCGTGGCGCCCGCCGCCGACATCGGCACCGAGGCGTACGTGGGGATCATCGTGGACCGCGCCAGCAAGAAGCCGGTCTTCATGGTCTCGTCCGAGGGCGGCATCGACATCGAGGAGGTCGCCGCCACCAACCCGGACGCCATCTTCAAGCTCCCGGTGGACCCGCGCTACGGCCTGCTCCCGCACCAGGCGTACCTGATGGCCAACCGGCTGTACAAGGACGTCAAGCAACAGCGCGCCGCGGCCAAGATCCTCCAGCAGCTGTACACCGCGTTCGTGCAGGCGGGCGCCTCGCTGGCCGAGATCAACCCGCTGATCACCACCCCCGAGGGCGAGGTGGTGGCGATCGACGCCAAGTTCAACATCGACGACAACGAGCTGTTCCGGCACCCCGAGGTCGAGGCGCTGCGCGACGACTCCTCCGAGGCCCCGGCCGAGGTACTGGCGCGCGAGGCGGGGCTGACCTTCATCAAGCTCGACGGCGACGTGGGCTGCGTGGTCAACGGCGCCGGGCTGGCCATGGCGACCATGGACCTGGTGAAGTACTACGGGGGCGAGCCCGCCAACTTCCTGGACATCGGCGGCTCGTCCAACCCGGAAAAGGTGGTCAACGCGCTCCGGATCATCACGAGTGATGAAAACGTGAAGGCCATCCTGTTCAACATCTTCGGCGGCATCACCCGCACCGACGACGTGGCCAACGGGATCGTGACCGCCACCAAGATGATCGACATCAACGTGCCCATCGTGATCCGCCTCACCGGCACCAACGAGGAGATCGCCGTGAAGATCCTGGCCGAGGCCGGCTTCAGCGCGATGACCGACATGGACGAAGCCGTGCAGCGGGCCGTCGCTTTGGCCAAGGGGGAGGCCCAGTGAGCATCTTCATCGACAAGGACACCCGGCTCGTCGTCCAGGGGATCACGGGCCGCGACGGCTCGTTCCACACCCGGCAGATGATGGAGTACGGCACCCGGGTGGTCGCCGGCGTCACCCCCGGCAAGGGCGGGCAGACGTTCGAGGGCTCGGTGCCCATCTTCAACACCGTCGAGGAGGCGGTGAAGCAGGGCGGCGCCAACACCTCGGTGATCTACGTGCCGCCGGCCTTCGCCGCCGACGCCATGTTCGAGGCCGCCGACGCCGGGATCGAGTTCATCGTGTGCATCACCGAGGGCGTGCCGGTGCTGGACATGACCCGCGTCCGCCCGTACGTGCTGGACAAGGGCGCGCGCCTGCTGGGCCCCAACTGCCCCGGGCTCCTTTCCGCCGGCAAGAGCAAGGTGGGGATCATCCCCGGCCACATCACCCACCCCGGCCCGGTCGGCCTGGTCTCCAAGTCGGGGACGCTGACCTACGAGGTGGTCTACAAGCTCAAGGCCGCGGGGATCGGCACCACCACCTGCGTGGGGATCGGCGGCGACCCCATCAACGGCACCAGCTTCATCGACTGCCTGGCCGCCTTCGAGGCCGACCCGGAGACCAAGGCCATCGTGATGCTGGGCGAGATCGGCGGCACCGACGAGCAGGAGGCGGCCGCCTACGTGAAGGAGAGCGTCACCAAGCCGGTGGTGGGCTTCATCGCGGGCCAGACCGCGCCCCCGGGGCGCCGCATGGGCCACGCGGGCGCCATCATCTCCGGCTCCGCCGGGACCGCCGAGGAAAAGATCACGGCGTTCCGGGACAACGGCATCGGCGTCGCCCAGCGCCCGGTGGACGTGGTGGGGCTCATCCGGGAGGCTCTCTGAGCGAACCCGGGAGGGGCGGGCGCGAGCTGCGGCTGACGGAGGTCCTCCGGCCGGAGCACGTGCTCGCCCCGCTGGACGTGGACACGGTCCACGGGGCGGTCGCCGCCCTGGCCGCGCGCCTCCGGGAGACCGGGGACGTGCCGCGGCCGGAGCGGCTGGAGGGACTGTTCGCCGAGAACCGCATCCGCGACGTCATCCACGTGGGCGACCGCGTCCTCCTCCCGCACCTGCGGACGGACGCGGTGGACCGCCTGGTGGTGGCGCTGGGCGTCGCGCCGCGCCCGCTCCAGGTGGGGCAGCGCGACGCCGGCGGGGCGCAGGTGGTGGTGCTGGTGCTCGCCCCGCCCGCCGCCAACGACCTGTACCTGCAGACGGTGGCGGCGCTGGCGCGCGCGCTCCGCCGGGACGAGACCGTGGACCGGCTCGCCGCCGCCCGCACCCCGGACGAGGTGCTGGCGATCGGCGAGATCCGCGACCTCACCATCCAGCCGCGGCTGCTGGTGAGGGACGTGATGAGCCCGCGGGTGTTCCGCGTGTCGCCGGACACCCCGGTGCGCGAGCTCCTGGAGCTGGCCAGCACGCACCGCCTGCGCGCGGTGCCGGTGGTGGGGGAGGACCGCGAGGTGCTGGGGATGGTCACCGACCGCGACCTGCTCCGCCACCTCCTCCCGCTGGCGCTCCGCCCCGGCGACGGCCCCGCGCACGGCGCCGCCTCGCCCGAGGGGCTCACGGTGCGCGACATCATGTCGCGCTCGGTGATGTGCATCTCCGAGGAGCAGGGGCTGGCGGAGGTCGCCTCCGTCATGGTCAACAAGGACGTGGAGCGCCTCCCCGTGGTCCACGAGGGGAAGCTCACCGGCTTCCTGACGCGGGGGGACATCCTCCGCAAGCTGTTCGGCTTCCGGGCCCCCTGAAACACGAATTCAACCCGAATACAGGCCTCATGTCACGCACGCTCGCCATCATCAAGCCGGACGCCGTCGCGGCCGGCAACGCAGGCAAGATCATCGCCCACCTGGAGGGCGCCGGCTTCCGCATCGTCGCCATGAAGATGGTGCACCTGTCCCGCGAGCAGGCCGGCGAGTTCTACGCCGTGCACCGCGAGCGCCCCTTCTACGGCGAGCTGGTGGAGTTCATGACCTCCGGCCCCGCCATCCCCATCGCGCTGGAGTCCGACGACGCGGTGACGAAGTACCGCGACACCATCGGCGCCACGGACCCCGCCGAGGCCGCCGAGGGTACGATCCGCAAGCTGTACGCGGAGTCCAAGGGCCGGAACGCCGTCCATGGCTCCGACTCGGACGACAACGCGGCGACCGAGATCCGCTTCTTCTTCGGCGACGAGCTGCCCGGCGCGCGCTGAGCCCGTCCGCCGCGGCGGTGCAGAGGGACGCGGCCGCGCGCCGCGTCCCTCTTTTTGCTTTCTCACCCTCTTCTCCGAGCGACCGTGAACCTCCTCCTCCGCTGGCTCGCCTCCGCCGCCGCCGTGTGGGTCGCCACCCGGCTGGTCCCCGGGATCCGCTACGAGGGCGGCTTCCAGACGCTGCTGGTGGTCGCGCTGATCCTGGGGCTGGTCAACGCGCTGGTCCGCCCGCTGCTCAAGTTCCTGGCGTGCGGGATCATCGCGCTGACGCTGGGGCTCTTCCTGCTGGTGATCAACGCCGTGCTCCTGCTGCTGGTGGAGGCGCTCGCCAACTCGTTCGGCTACGGCTTCCACGTGGACGGCTTCGTCCCGGCGCTCGTCGGCTCCGTGGTGATCTCCGTGGTGTCGTACCTGCTGTCCATGCTCCTCACCGACGACGACAAGTAGTTTACGGACTGCTGGTTGCGGGCGTGCCCCCGGCTGGCGCCGGGGTCGGGCTTCGGCTCCGTAGCAGACGAAACGACCGTCTGCAACGGAGTCGAGCCCCGGCAAACAGCCGCCGGGTCTCGCCCCTTCGGGCCGTAATCCCTCACGCAACTGCCGACGTAGCCTCAGGATCCCGCAGTTGCCCCCTCTCCCAGGATTGGGAGAGGGTGGCGGCTATAAGGCCGCCGGGTGAGGGCCGCCGTTCCCGCACTTTCGCACTTCTTTTTTCCCCGGGAGGTTGAATTCATCCCCCCGCGGGCACAGATTCATCGTCCACCGCGGCGCGGAAGCTGGGATGCGGCCGTTTCCTTGACACTGCGCGGCTTTTCGCATAGTTTTCCGGTTTATGCTGAAACTCAGCCTGGGCGCGGTTTCGCGTGGAGAAGTGCGGGTCCGGGACGACGTCCCTCCGGACCACCCGATGTGGGAAGGCGTGCAGGTGTCGCTCGTCGGGCCGCTGCACGTGGACCTCACCGCCCGCGGCGTGGGCGACGGGGTGTTCCTCCGGGGGACGGTGAGCGGAAAGCTCCGCCTGCCGTGCCGGCGCTGCCTGGCCGAGACCGAGCACGAGCTGGACGAGACGGTGGACTTCCTTTTCGACGAGATCCGGGCCGACGAAGAGGAGGAGATGGAAGGGGAAGTCTATCCTCTCCCCGAGCGGGGCGACGAGCTGGACCTCACGGACGCCGTCCGCGAGCAGGTCCTGCTGCGCGTGCCGCAGTACGTCCTTTGCCGCGAGGAGTGCCGCGGCCTGTGCCCGCGGTGCGGCGCCGACCTGAACGAGACGCCGTGCGGCTGCGGTCCCGAGGAGGAAGACTCTCCCTGGGTCGCGCTGAAGAAGATCAAGTTCGACTGACCCATAGCCACCCGAGGGGTTTCCGATGGCCGTACCCAAGAAGCGCCAGTCCAAGCAGCGCCAGCGCAAGCGCCGCACGCACGTCAAGGCCGCCATGCCGACCTTCGGCAAGTGCCCGCAGTGCCAGGATCCGCACGTGCCGCACCGCGTCTGCCCGAACTGCGGCTACTACCGCAACGAGCAGCGCGTCGAAGTGGAAGAGTTCTAAGCGCGCGGAACGCCTACAGATGCGGATCGCGCTTGACGCGATGGGCTCCGACCGTGCCCCCTCCGTGGAGATCGAGGGTGCGGTCGGAGCTTTGCGTGAGCTGGAGGGCGACTTCTCGGTCGTCCTGGTGGGCGACGAGTCGCTGATCGAAGCCGAGCTGGCGCGCCACCCGGACGCGCCGCGCGGCCGGATCGACGTGGTGCACGCCCCCGGCCGGATCGAGATGGGAGAGTCCCCGGCGCACGCCATCCGGCGCAAGCAGGACTCGTCCATGGTGGTCGGCCTCAACCTGCAGAAGCGGGGCGAGGCGGACGCTTTCATCAGCGCGGGCTCCACCGGCGCCGCCATGGCGGGGTCGGTGATGATCCTGGGCGTCCTCCCCGGCGTGGACCGTCCGGCCGTCGGCACGGTGCTCCCCACGGCCTCGGGGCACACGCTGATGATCGACGGCGGCGCCAACGTGGACACCCGCGCCCAGCACCTCCTCCAGTTCGGCTTCCTGGGCGGCATCTACGCCCGCGACCTGATGGGGATCGAGAGCCCGCGCATCGGGCTCCTCAACATCGGCGAGGAGCCGGAAAAGGGCGACGAGCGCGCCGTGGAGGCGCACCGCCTGCTGGCCGCCGCCGAGGGGATCAACTTCGTGGGGAACATCGAGGGTCGCGACGTCATCCGCGGCAAGTGCGACGTGCTCGTCTGCGACGGCTTCGTGGGCAACGTCCTCCTCAAGTTCTACGAGTCGGTCGCCGGCTTCATGCTCGGCATGCTCCGCCAGGAGATGGACGCGGCCAAGGTGGAGCTGGACCTCACGCGCATGTTCCACACGCTGGACTACACCGAGTACGGCGGCGCCCCCCTGCTGGGGGTCAACGGCGTCACCATCATCTGCCACGGCGGCTCGCCGCCCCGCGCCATCCGCAACGCCATCCGCGTGGCGGTGCAGGCGGTGGACCGGCAGATGGTCTCCCACATCGAGCGCCAGCTCTCCCGCCGCACGGAAGCACCCCTGAGCCCATGAGCGCCACCAACGGCCTTCCCCGCGCCCGGGTGGTTTCCACCGGTCGCTTCAACCCGCCCCGCGTGGTCACAAACGCGGAGCTGGAAAAGACGGTGGAAACCTCGGACGAGTGGATCCGCACCCGCACCGGGATCCGCGAGCGACGCCTGGCCGACCCCGGCGTGGGCGCCGCCGACATGGGCGCCGCAGCGGCCCGCGTCGCGCTGGAGCGCGCCGGGCTGGACGCCAAGGACGTGGACATGCTCCTGGTGTCCACCGCCACCCCGGACCGGCTCCTCCCCTCCACCGCGTGCGACATCCAGGCGCTGCTGGGGGCCTCCAACGCCGGGTCGTACGACTTCGCCACCGCCTGCTCCGGCTTCCTGTACGGGCTGTCGCTCGCCGAGGCGCACATCGCCGCGGGGCAGGCGAAGACCGTGCTGGTGATCGCCACCGAGCGCATGAGCAGCATCGTGGACTGGGGCGACCGCTCCACCTGCGTGCTCTTCGGCGACGGCGCGGGCGCCGCCGTGGTGCAGCCGGCCGTGGACGGGCGCGGCATCCTGTCCAGCTTCATGAAGTCGGACGGGACGCTGGCCGAGCTCCTGTACCGCCCCGGCGGCGGCGCCAAGATCCCCTTCGACATCGCGGTGCTCGACGAGAAGTCGCACCTGGTGAAGATGGCGGGCCCCGAAGTGTTCAAGGCCGCGGTGCGCTCCATGTGCGAGGCCGCCGAGCAGGCGCTGAAGCGCGCCGGCGTGACCTCCGAGGAGATCGACCTGCTGGTCCCCCACCAGGCCAACAACCGGATCATCGAGGCCACGGCGAAGTACGCCGGGATCCCCATGGACAAGGTGTTCGTCAACGTGGACCGCTACGGCAACATGAGCTCCGCTTCGGTGCCGGTGGCGCTGGACGAGGCGCGCGAGCAGGGCAGGGTCAAGGACGGATCGCTGGTGCTGATGGTGGCCTTCGGCGCCGGCTTCACGTGGGCCGCCAACGTGGTGCGGATGTGAGCGCGGACGAGAGGGTCGGGCTGCTCTTCCCCGGGCAGGGGTCGCAGTCCGTGGGGATGGGCCGGGAGCTGGCCGAGAGCCACCCCGAGGCCCGCGAGGCCTTCCAGGAGGCCGACGACGCGCTGGGCTTCGCGCTTTCCCGGCTGTGCTGGGAGGGCCCGGAGGACGAGCTGACGCTGACCGTCAACGCGCAGCCCGCGCTGCTGGTGCACAGCTACGCCGCCTGGCGCGTGCTCCGCGCCGCCGGCGTGGAGCCCACGGTGGCCGCCGGGCACTCGCTGGGCGAGCTCAGCGCCTACCTGGCCGCCGGGAGCATGGGCTTCGCGGACGCGGTGCGCGCCGTGCGCCGCCGCGGCGAGCTGATGCTCCAGGCCGGGCAGGCGCGCCCCGGGACCATGGCCGCCGTCCTGGGGCTGGACGACGAGGTGGTGGAGGGCGTCTGCCACGAGGCGAGCACCGAGGGCAGCGTGGTGGTGGCCGCCAACTTCAACACTCCCGGGCAGGTGGTGGTCTCCGGCGACGTGGACGCGGTGGAGCGCGCCAGCGCGCTCCTGGTCTCCGCCGGCGCCAAGAAGGTCACCGCCCTCAACGTGTCCGGCGCCTTCCACTCGCCGCTCATGGCCCCCGCCGAGGAAGGGCTACGCGCCCACCTGGACGGGGTGGAGTTCGCCGCGCCCGCCTTTCCCGTCATCTCCAACGTCACCGGCAGCCCCGTGAGCGACGCGGCCGAGGCCAGGCTGCTGCTGGTGCAGCAGCTCACCTCCACCGTGCGCTGGACCGACTCGGTGCGCACCATGCTCCAGCTGGGCGTGACGCGCTTCCTGGAGGTGGGGCCGGGCAAGGTGCTCACGGGGATGCTCAAGCGCATCGACCGGGCGGCGGAGGGGCGCGGCGTCCCGCTGGGCACGCCCGAGGCGATCGAAGCCTTCCTTCAGCAGAGGGGATGATGGAGCTACAGGGACAGGTTGCTCTGGTGACGGGCGGCTCGCGTGGAATCGGTCTTGCGGTCGCCACGGAGCTCGCCGCTGCCGGGGCGCGCGTGGCGGTGGTGGCGCGCGACGAGGCGCGGGCGCAGGCCGCCGCGGCGGGGCTCCCGGGCGAGGGGCACCGCGGCTACGCGGTGGACGTGGCGGACTCCGGGGCGGTCAACGACCTGGTGAAGCGCGTGGAGGAGGAGATGGGGGGCCTGGACGTGCTGGTGAACAACGCCGGCGTCACCCGCGACAACGTCCTCATGCGCATCAAGGACGAGGACTGGGACGCGGTGGTGGACACCAACCTGCGGGGCGCCTTCAACACCATCCGCGCCGCGTCGCGCGGGATGATGAAGCGCCGCGCCGGCCGGGTGATCAACATCAGCAGCGTGGTGGGGATCACCGGCAACAAGGGGCAGGCCAACTACGCGGCCTCCAAGGCCGGGCTGATCGGGCTGACCAAGTCGGTGGCAAAGGAGCTCGCTTCGCGCGGGGTCCTTGTCAACGCGGTCGCGCCGGGATATATCGAGACCGACATGACGTCGGACCTCCCCGAGGCCGCCCGCGAGGCGCTCTCGTCGCAGATCGCGCTGGGCCGGCTGGGGAGGCCGGAGGACATCGCGCCGGTGGTCCGCTTCCTCGCGGGGCCGGGCGCCGCGTACATGACCGGCCAGGTGCTGGTCGTGGACGGCGGGATGGTGATGTAAGGGAGGACAGGAGCGGGGAGGAGGCGGCGCCCCGACGATGCGGGAAGGCTTCACGGCAACTATCCAAGGAGAACAGCGATGGCCGACATCGAGCAGAAGGTCAAGGACATCATCATCAACGAGCTGGGCGTGGACGCGGAGAAGGTCACCCCCGAGGCTTCCTTCGTGGAGGACCTGGGCGCCGACTCGCTGGACACGGTCGAGCTGGTGATGGCGTTCGAGGAGGAGTTCGGGATGGAGATCCCCGACGAGGACGCGGAGAAGCTCCAGACCGTCGGCGACGCCATCACCTACATCCAGAACCACCAATCGTAGGTCAGCGGCTCGATAAACACCGCAGCTCTGCGTTGGGCTGCGGGCGGCTCCCTGCGACGTACATGAAGTACGTCTCGGTCGCCGTCCTCGCCCGCCTTGAT
>JBEVLE010000651.1:0-4914 GCA_040509335.1 Longimicrobiaceae bacterium
CTCGCCGGCCGCGGGTCTCTTCGCGCTCCGAGGGCACCCCTCAGAGCGTGATCGCCGCCGACCTCCTGCGCGCGGCGTCCGCCGCGTCGGGATCGAAGTAGTGCGCGACCACCATCCCGCTGCAATGGCGCGCGACCGCGCGGCCCGGTGAAACGTACTCCCAGCGCCCGTCCAGCACCTGCTCGCCCCGCGGCTCGGCCGCGCGCTCCACCGCCGCCGCCGGGCCGAAGCCGGCGAACCACGTCGAGCGCGAGTCCGCCGCCCGCTCCGCGCGCACCACCTGCACCACCGCGCCGGAGGGCGTGAACTCCAGCCCCGCCGTCCGGCGCCCGCCGATGCTCTCGATGTTCACCGGCAGGCAGCCGGAGACCACGCACCCGCTGCCGCCCGCGTCGCAGCGCCCGCCGTTTCCCAGCGAGTTGCATCCGCAGGCGTTGTCCATGCACTTGCATCCCCACTTGCACTGGGCTGCGGCGGAGGAAGGAGAAGCGGAGATCGCGGACACGGCGGCGACGAGCGCCAGTGCGAGCGCGGCGAGCCGACTCTTCATGGGACCCTCCATTGCGGTGTGGTGGACGATGCGCCCGCGGCTACCGGGGCTCCGTGGTCGGGTTCGTGATCCGTACCTCGTAGACGACCACCTCCGGGTACTCCAGGGTCTGCACCGCGGCGAGGCGCGAGCCCGCCCGCGCCGCGATGTTGAGCGGGTCCTCGAAGGGAACCCGCCGGAGAAGCCGGCAGTCGGCCGTGAGCAGGTCGAAGTACGTCCGGTCCTCCACGGGGTCGATGACCTGGTTCAGGAAGAACCCGTTCCCCAGGCCGACGATCCTGGAGGAGTGGACGAACCGGTTCCACTCCAGCGCCGCCGCGTTCCGGCTCAACCGGACGACGGCCGTGGGAGCGGTGGTCCACCTGCGCGATCCGGTGCAGCGGGAGCGCGTCCTGCCGCTCAGGTCGAAGAAGGTGATCTCGTACGGGCTCTTGTTGGAATACGCGATCGTGGCGCCGGCCAGGTCGGCCGAGCCGCCGAGGAGGCTCCCCTCGTAGCCCGACAGGTCCACGTCCGGCGGGCGCGGCCCGAAGGTCCGCTCGCGCCGCCCGGCACGGCTGACCACGTGCAGCCCCCCCGGCTCGCCCTTTCCGTAC
This sequence comes from Longimicrobiaceae bacterium, assembly GCA_040509335.1. Lineage (GTDB taxonomy): Bacteria > Gemmatimonadota > Gemmatimonadetes > Longimicrobiales > Longimicrobiaceae > JAFAYN01. The sequence goes on from JBEVLE010000651.1 coordinate 1,147, forward strand.
GCGGCGATCAGCAGGCGTCCGTCCGGCAGGAAGTCCATGCTGGTGACCAGCCACTGCGGCGGCAGGGTGAAGCTCCGGCGGAACCGCAGGTCCGGGGCGAACACGCTGACCCGGGCGTTGTTGGAGTCCCACACGAAGATGCTGTCCTGCGCGTCCACCACCACGCGCCAGGGGCTCTCGAGCTCCCCGGGTCCCTCCCCCTTCCTCCCGGCGTATCCCGCGAAGCGACCGTCGGCGCCGAACACGGCGACGCGGTGGTTCTGGTCGTCCGCGACTAGGACGCGTCCCCTGCTGTCCAGCGCGACGCTCATGATCCTCCCGAACGCGTCGTGCTCACCGGCCTCGCTGCCGATCCTGCGCACCTGGGTCAGCGTGAGGCGCGGTCGCTCGCCGCGAACTTCCGTGATGGGCTTGGAGGGAACGCGCTGGGCGGCGAGGGGAAGGGCGAGGCCGGCCGTGGCGATGAGCCCCACCCGGACGGCGAAGCCGCGCGACGGAGCAAGCAAGCACCGCATGATGCCTCCTTTGCGATACGTTGGTCGTGGCGGACACCGCGCCGTTCGGCGGAAAGCGGAACAGCCGTGCATCGCCGGACTGAACGTGGGGATATCAGCAATCATAGTCGCGAACTGAACGCTCTCCTAACGATATTACGGCACGCCATGGAGGATGGTCAAGTAAAACATCCGTCGTGGAGGAAGTGGCAGGTGCCGTGCGGATACGGCTCAGGGCTTTGCGTGGTCCATGATGGGAAGCATGCACGCCGCCTTCGACACGGACGCGCTTCGATGAATGCATGCGCATCGGTTTCATGCACGCTCGCCACGCGGGACGGCGCGGCCGGAGGATGGTCTTTGACGCCATGCGCAATGAAACAACCGCGGGGGCACAGCATAATTGCGCAAATGTGAGATGACAATAGCGGTGCGCGGCCGGCCGCCTGCCCGCGGACGCGGTGGAGCGCGGTCATGCCCGCAGCGACCTAGCTCCACGGCGGGTTTCTATTCCGGGAGGTCTCCTTTTGCGCGGGGCCGCCCGTGCAGGGGGTGCACGCCCACGACGACGAAGCGCCCCCGGTCGTCCGGAGGCGCTTCGCGCGGCGGCGGCTTTCCAGGAGGAGCCGACGAAACGGAGGGAGTGGGATTCGAACCCACGGATGGGGAATACCCATCGGCAGTTTTCAAGACTGCTGCCTTAAACCGCTCGGCCATCCCTCCACGAAAACGCACCCGAATCTTCCCGGCGCGCAGCCCGAAAATTACGCGTTCGCTTCGCGCCCCGTCAACCTGCCCCGAACGTCTCGACCGGGCGCCTCCCCGGTCCCGCCGGCCCGCAACCCGCCCCGCCCCAGGAGTTTCGCACCGGGCATACCCCTTGCACGACCGGCGGGGGATTCCGTCCCGAGCGAAAACGCTTGCACAGGCAGCCAGATGAAGCGATCCGGATTCACCGCCGCCGCCGCGCTCCTCGCCCTCGCCGCCGCGTGCGGCGGGGACGACGGCGGGGAGCGGCAGCCGCCCGCAGAAAGCGGCGTCGCCCAGGCCAACACCCCGCGCGCCGCCGAGCCCTACTGGGGCGACGAGCGGCCCATGACCCGCGAGGAGATGGAGCGCGGACGCATGGACAACGCCTGGGAGCAGGTGGTGCAGCTGGACCCGTGGACCGCGGGCGACAGCGCCGCCAACCCCGAGAAGTGGGAGCAGATCAGCGCCCAGGCCGTCAACGGCCGGCCCGTGTACCTGCCGCTCTACGGCGACGTGGCGGGGCCCTCCGTGCTGCGCACCCAGGTGCTGCTGGACCGGGCCCTGTTCTCGCCGGGGATGATCGACGGGCGCTGGGGGAAGAACACCGCCAAGGCCGTGTACTGGTTCCAGAAGCGCGAGGGCCTGCCCGCCACGGCCCGCGTGGACAGCGCCACCTTCAACCGCCTGGCGCGGCTCGCCGGCGAGCCCAGGGAGCTGGTGCTCACCCACACCCTCACCGCCGAGGACGTCGAGGGCCCGTTCGTGGACCTTCCCGAGGGGAACGGCGACGAGATCTACGAGATCGCCAAGCTGGACTGCACCTGCTACGAGTCGCTCACCGAAAAGCTGACCGAGCAGTTCCACGTCACCGCCGAGGTGCTGGAGCAGCTCAACCGCGGCGTCCGGATCGACTCGCTCCAGGCGGGGCAGACCCTCCGGGTCCCCAACGTCCGCGACCCCGACGCGCGCGCTCCGGGCCGGGTGGCGCGCCTGGAGGTGTCCGGGCAGGGGAGCTTCGTGCACGCGCTGGACGCCGGCGGGCGCATCCTGTACCACTTCCCGTCCACGCTGGGGGCCACCTACGACCCGTCGCCGCAGGGCAACTTCACCATCAACGACGTCACCCAGGATCCCTCGTGGCACTTCCAGCCCAAGATCCTGGAGCGCATCCCCGACGACAAGCCGGACGCCATGATCCCGCCGGGGCCCAACAACGCCGTGGGCGTGGTGTGGATGGACCTGTCCGAGCCGCACTACGGCATCCACGGCACCAAGTCGCCCGAGACCATCGGCTACGCCACCTCCGCCGGGTGCGTGCGCCTCACCAACTGGGACGCGCGGTTCCTGAGCAGGCACGTCACCAGGGGGATCCCGGTGCGCTTCCGCGACACCCGCAGCGGCGGGCCGGGGGCCGCCGCGGCCGCGCGCGACACCGCCGCCATCGGGGCGTCCACGCGGGGCACGCCGGACTCGGGGGCGGCGCGGCGCGCCGGCGGGCGGGCGAAGGATCGCGCCGACACCACGGCGCGCGGATGAGCCGAGCCAGGGAAGGCGGAGGGGGCCGCGCGGCTCCCTCCGCCCCGCTGCGCGGGAGGCACCCATGACACAGGCATACGAACGGCTGCTCCAGGGGCGCACGCTCGCCGGCCGCTACGAGATCCACGAGGTGATCGGCAGCGGCGGCATGAGCGTCGTGTACCGCGGCGTGGACCGCAACCTGGGGCGCTCCGTCGCGATCAAGGTGGTCAGCGTCCCCGCGGGGAGCGCCGCGCAGCGCGACGAGCTGCGGGCGCGCTTCCGCCGCGAGGCCGGCGCAGCCGCCAGCATCCCGCACCACCCCAACGTGGTGCAGGTCTACGACTACGGCACCGACCCGCAGCTCGACCTGGACTTCATCATCATGGAGCTGCTGGAGGGGCGCGACCTCAAGCAGGCGCTGGCGGCCGGGGAGCTCACCGTCCCCGAGTCGGTGAGGATCCTGCGGGAGGCGGCGCGCGGGCTGGCCGCCGGGCACCGCGTGGGGCTGGTGCACCGCGACGTCAAGCCGGCCAACGTGTTCCTCACCGGGCACGGCGAGATCGAGTCGGTGTGCCTGCTGGACTTCGGCATCGCCAAGCCGCTGGAGGCGGACCCCGAGCACGACCTCACCCGCACCGGGCACGTGGCGTACTCCCCGGCCTACGCCTCGCCCGAGCAGCTCCGCGGCGAGCGCGGCATGACGGCGGCCTCGGACGTGTACCAGCTGGGGCTGATCGGCTACGAGATGCTGGCCGGGGCGCGCCCCTACGACGAGGCCGAGCGCGAGCGCATCCGCGCGGGCGAGGCCCTGGCGCTCCCCGTGCGCGGGCGCTGGGCGAGGGTCCCGGAGGCGCTCGGCGCCGTGCTGCAGCGCGCGCTGCGCATGCGGCCGGAGGAGCGCTTCGCCGACGCCGGCGCCATGGCCGAGGCGCTGGCGCACGCGGCCGACGACCGGGCCGCGCCGCACGCGGCCCCGCACCCCGCGGCGGCCACCCGCGCCGCCGTC
>JBEVLE010000652.1:0-6854 GCA_040509335.1 Longimicrobiaceae bacterium
CACCTCCGCGGAGGTGGCCGTTCCTGTTGTCGTACCGCGATCCCCCGCGTGAGGGATTTCGGCCCGAAGGGGCGAGACCCCGCGGCAGTTTGCGGGGGCTCGACTCCGTTACGCACAGTTTTATCGTGCGTTACGGAGCCGAAGCCCGACCCCGGCGCCCCGCCGGGGTCACGCCCAAACCCGCAGTTCCCTGCTGTTCGGCTACTGAGGAATGGTGTCGGCGGCCGTGACGCTCCCCGGCCCGCTCCCGCCGAAGGTGTAGAGCGGCGCCCCGATCAGCTCCAGCTCGCGCCAGGGCACCGGGAAGTGCACCGGCGTGCCCACCAGCAGCGTCCCCCAGCCGCGCGCGTCCCAGTACGCGGTGCTCCCTTCCACGCCCGCGGTCTCGATGCGCTTCTCGTAGCGCAGCGCGTCGAACAGCGACCCGCAGGCGCCCCGCTGCGTCCTGGGGACGCACGCGCGCCCCTCCGGCACTCCCGCCGCGGTCACCGGCGGGAGGCCGCCGTTGCGAACGCGGGTGCGGTTGATCAGCTCGGCGGCGCGGGCCGGGTCGCCGGTGTTCAGGTACGCCTCGGCGCGGATCAGGTCCAGCTCCGCGCGGGTGACCACCGGCTGCGGCCCCGTTTCCCAGCTGCGCGCGCTCCCCGAAGCGTTGTTGAAGCGGTTCAGGAAGTAGAATGACTGGTGGTACGTGCCCAGCGTGGACGCGAACGACTGCACCCGGCGGAAGGAGAAGTACGTGCCGTTGGTGCTGTCCCGCGCGGCGATGCGCTTGTCCGGGGTGAAGACGATGAACGGCGTGCGGCTCGCGGCCGGGCGGCTGATCCAGTTCTGGTAGGCGCCGGTGGTGTCCGCCGGGCCGATCAGCTTGTAGTCCGCGCGCATGGACGACTCGGTCTGCGCGTTCTGCTTGAACACGCTGGCGAACGAGGCCGCGGGGTCCGCCACCGGGGCGAAGTCGTGCCGGACGGTGCTGCTCTCCGCCTCCGGGGCGATCCCGGCGTCCAGGTGCTGGAGCACCGTCGCCCACGGCGTCGCCTTCCGCTCGGACGGACGGCGCGCGGCGTACACGGTGAAGCGGGCGATGTAGGTGTTCGCCAGCCGCGCCAGCTCCACGTTGTTGATCGTGGTCCCCGGGACCCACGTGGTGGGGAGGGTGAAGGAGGTCTGCGACAGGGCGATGGCCTCCTTGAGCTGCGCGACCGAGGCCGCGAGCACCGCCTCGCGCGGCTGCAGCGGCACCGCGGTGCCGAACTGCGACACGTCGGCGGGGAGCGCCACCTTTTCGTCGATGATCCACCCCTGGTCGTAGTACATGGCCACGTAGCCGTGCGCCACGCCCTGGAGGAACTTGGCGTACGCCCGGGCCCGCGGCGCGTCCGCGTTGCCCACGCCCACCTGGAGCTGCGGGTTGCCGTCCATGGCCCGCAGCACGTCGTTGGAGATGGAGATGGTGCGGTACAGGTCCAGCCACATCTCCCGGTGGACGTTGCGGGTGACGGTGACGTTGTTGTTGTTGGGGAGCTCCACCCGCGGCTCGTTGGAAAGCTCGGGGTTGGCGAACGAGGTGGTCACCGCCGACAGCTGGTCGGCCGCGGTGGCGGCGGGCCAGCTGGGCCGCGACCCCTGGAGGGTGCTCCACAGGTTGCGGAAGTTGCCCGCGAGGTACGCCTGGAGGGCGTCGCCGTTGGCGAGCACCGTCCCGATCTCCGGGTCGTTGGGGTTGGTGACCTCCAGGTCCTGACAGCCGGCGGCCGCCAGGACGGCGCCCGCGGCGCAGAGGAGCGATATGCGTCTCATGTGCATCGTGTGTTCAGGGCGTGGGCGGTCAGAACTGCAGCTCGATCGCCGCGGTGTAGGTGCGGTAGTTCGGGTACCCGAAGGTGTCGATGCGGCTGTAGTCGCCGTTGTACTGCTGCCCCACCTCCGGGTCGAACCCGGTGTAGCTGGTCCAGGTCAGCAGGTTGCGCCCGATGAGGCTCAGGGAGGCGCCCTGCACCCCGAAGCGGCGCAGCGCCCGCGATCCCGCCCCGCCCACGTCGTACCGCAGCGCCATCTCGCGCAGCTTGAGGTACGTGCCGTCCTCGATGAACGCGCTGGTGGTGGCGAAGCCGTGGTACAGCGTGGAGTAGTACGACACGGGCTTCCGGTCCTCCGGCGCCTTGCCGCTCTGGTCGCCGTCGCCGTGGCGGACGCCGAGCGCCGGGTTGTACATCGCCGAGCGGGTGTCGTTGTACAGGTCCATCCCCATCTCGCTGTCCAGCAGCGTGTACAGCGTCAGCCCGCGCCAGCTCAGCGTGTTGGTGAAGCCCAGGTGGAAGTCGGGGTTGCCGTCGCCGATCTGCTTGGCCCCGAACGCCGTGCCGTCGTCGCGCATCAGGTCCAGCGGCATCCCCCACGCGTAGCTCCGGCCGTCGATGCTCACGGTGGTCCCCCACTTCGCGTCGGCCAGGCTCCCGCCGCTGCCCACCGGCACCAGCCAGCCGTCGTCGTTGACCGCGAAGGCGCCGTGCGAGTTGGCGTGCAGCGCCGGGAGCTCGCCGTGGCGCTCGAGGATCTTGATGCCGTAGATGGAGCCCATGCGCTCGCCCTCGCACAGGAACGAGTTGCCGAGCCGCACACAGGGCGCGTTCCACTCCGTGATGCGGAAGCGCGAGCGGTCGGCGACCAGCCCGGCCCGCCAGCGGAAGTTGTCGCGGTCGAGGATCTGCGCCTCCACGGACCCTTCCAGCGTGCTCCCCTCCAGCGTCCCCACGTTGCGCCACTGGGTGGGGTAGCCGTACGCCGCCACCACGGGCATGGCGTGCAGCTGGTCGGTGGACACCTTGCTGGCGTAGGTCAGCTGGACGGACAGGTTGTTCCAGGCCACCAGGTCGATCCCGGCTTCCTGCTCGGTGGAGTGCTCGGGGCGGAGGAACGGGTTCCCCAGCGTGCTCTTGTTGAGCACGCCGTCCGCGCCCAGCGAAAGGATGGCGTCCTTGTCGCCGTAGCTGGGCCGGTTCCCCGCGGTCCCGCGCGAGTAGCGCAGCTTGAACTCGCTCACCTGCTCCAGCGGCCACCACGGCTCCTCGGCCATGCGGTAGGCGCCGCTCACGCGGTAGTAGGTGTTGTAGCGCTCCTCGGCGCCGAAGAGCGAGCTGCCGTCGCGCCGCACCAGCCCGTCCAGGATGTACCTGCCGGCGTAGTCGGTGCCCAGCGTGACGAAGTAGCCGTTGGAGCGGATCTCCTGGTCGCTGGAAAGCGGGGTGGGCGCGCTCCCGGTCTGCAGCTGCGGCACGTCGAACAGCTTGAGGCCGGTGGTGCTGAGGGAAAAGCCGCGGAAGGTCTGGCGCTCCACCAGGGCGCGGCCGGTGAGCCGGGTGGTGAGGCTCCCGAACTGCCGCTGCAGGCTCGCCCCCGCCGAGGCGTTGAAGGCGTCGTTGATGGGGCGGCTTCGCGTCAGCGACCCGGTGGACGGGGCGCTGGTGGCCGTGAGCGTCCCCAGCGGCAGGTAGAACGAGTAGTCCGCCTCCAGCCGGTCGTAGCTGAGGTTGCCGTCCAGCGACAGCCAGTCGATGGGCGACCAGCGCAGGTCGCCGCCCAGCATGGTCTGCGCGCGGCGGTTCTCCTCGTCGCGGGTCAGGTTCAGGTACAGCGGGTTGCTCTGGGTGGTGAGCGGGTCGGGCCGGACGATGTACGGCTGCCCGTTGGCGTTGGGCGCCAGCAGGTCCACGTCGGGGGACATCTGCACCAGCGCCTCGAAGGTCCCCGCGGTCAGCTCGTCGCGCGTGGAGCGCATGTGGTACGCGCTCACCCCCAGCTGCAGGTCGGAGCGGAGACGGTGGTCCAGGTTGAGCTTGCCGCTGAAGCGCTCGTACCCGTCGTGCTCGCGGAGCACGCCCGTCTCGCGGGTGGAGTTGAACGACAGGAAGAAGTTGGTGCTTGCGGTGTTCTGTCCCAGCGTCACCGTGTTGTTGACCAGCGAGCCGGGGCGGAAGAAGCTCCCCACCGGGTCGTGGAGGGGGTCCGGGAACGCCTTGTCCGCGAAGGCCACCGTGGGCGCGAAGCGCAGCGAGCGCGGCACCACCTTGCCCGTGGCGTCCACGTACTGCCCGGTGGCCGGGTCCACGTTGTAGTGGTGGTGCTGGTTGAGGGGGATCAACCGCGCGATCTCGCTCTGCCCGAACTCGGTGCGGGCGGTGATGCGCGTCTTCCCCATCTCGATGTTGCTGCCGCGCGCGGTGCGGATCTGGATCACCCCGTTGGCCGCGCGCGAGCCGTACAGCGAGGCGGCGGCGGCTCCCTTGACCACCTCGATGCTCTCGATGTCCAGCGAGGCGATGTCGGCGGGGTTGGAGCCCAGGATCACGCCGTCCACCACGTACAGCGGGGCGACCGTCTTGCGGATGCTGGTGGGGCTGCGCAGGACGACGCGGGCCTCGCCGCCGCCGGGCTGCCCGCTGCCGCGCAGCACCTGCACCCCGGACACCTTGCCCTGGAGCGCCGTCGCCGCGGAGCCGGTGGTGGGGACCGGCAGGTTCGCCGCGCTCACCCGGCCCACCGCGAAGGGCACCTTGGTCCCTGCGGTGGGCGCCGTGACGCCGGTGACCACCAGCCCCTCGATCTCCAGCACGGACGGGCGGAGCCGGAAGTCCACCGTGGCCGAGCCGCCCGCGGCCAGGCGCACGTCGCCGCGGCTCGCGGGGGCGTACCCGGCGGCCTGCGCGACCAGCGTGTACGCGCCGCCCGACAGCCCGGCGAGCGCGTAGCGGCCGGCGCTGTCGGTCTGGGCGGAGGCGCGGGTGCCCTCCGCGGTGACGCGCACGCCGGGGACCGGCCTCCCGGTCGCTTCCGCGGTCACGGTCCCGGCGATCGTCGCCTGCTGCGCGCGGGCCGGGGACGCCGCGGCGGCGAGGAGCGCGAGCGCGCTCAGTGTTCCGACAAGCTTCCTTCGCAAGGACACACGTCCTCCTGGGTGGGGGGGATGGCTGTGCAGCAACCTACGGAGAGGGTGGGTTCGGTCGGCCTCCACGCTGGCGATGGGGATGTGTACGGCCTCGGCGCGCCGGTGGACGGCGGCGCACCGCGGAGATGCAGGGAATTGTTCCGGCGAGGGACGAAGAGCTACGGCGCGGCGGGCCGGGTGTCAAGAATCGCGGCGGAATCGAGCACGGACGTCGGGCACGGCTACCCCGGGTGCGCGGCGCGCCGCAGCCGGTCGCGGACGCCGGCCCACTCGGGGGTGTCGGGGGGGAGCTCCACCAGGATGCGCTCGAAGCCCTCGTCGTCCAGGCGGTGAAGGGTGGCGTAGAGCCGGGCCGCGTACTCCCGCGCGTCGGCGGGCATGCGCACCGTTTCCCCCGCCGGGTGCGCCGCGCCCCGGATCAGGAGCACGGCCGTCCGGCCGCCCTCCGCGCCGGGGGGCGCGGCATCGCCGGCGCCCAGGAGCCGCACCTCCGCCCGGGGGGCGTAGTGCCGGTCCAGCATCCCCGGCGACGGTCGCGCCGCCGCCCCCCCGGGCCCCGCCGCGGGGAGGACCACCTCGCCCACCGCGTCGCGAAGCTCTTCGATGGACACGGTCCCCGGGCGCAGCAGCGTGGGGAGCCGCCCGGCGAGGCTGACCACGGTGGACTCGATCCCCACCGGGGTGGGGCCGCCGTCCAGGATCAGCTCCACGCGCCCGCCCAGGCTGCGCTCCACGTGCGCGGCGGTGGTGGGCGACACCTCCGTCGAGCGGTTTGCGCTGGGCGCGGCGACGGGGATGGCGGCCTCGCGCAGCAGCGCGTGCGCCACCGGGTGGGCGGGGACGCGCAGCGCCACGCTGCCCAGCCCCGCCGTGACCGCGTCCGGCACCTGTGCGCGGCGGGGGACCACCAGCGTCAGCGGCCCCGGCCAGAAGCGCTCCGCCAGGCGCTCCGCCGCCGCGTTCCACTCCGCCGCGAGGGCGCGGGCGGCGTCCGCGTCCGCCACGTGCACGATGAGCGGGTTGTACGAGGGGCGCCCCTTGGCCGCGAAGATCCGCGCCACGGCGTCCGGATCCAGGGCGCTCGCCCCCAGCCCGTACACGGTCTCGGTGGGAAACGCGACGAGGCCGCCCCGGCGCAGGACGGCGGCGGCGCGGCGGATCGCCGCGGGGTCGGGGCTACGGGGATCTACGGCGAGCGTGGGCACGGCCGGCGGGGTCTGCGTTCAAGCGGTTGGCTGGCACGGACATGGCATGGGGAAAATCGACGGTCGGGGACGGCCGGTCCGCGGGCCTCCGGGCCCCCGCGCGGCGGGGCGAGAGTCGGTGCGAAACTTGCTCGATCCGCACGGAAGGCGTACCGGCGAGCGCGGTGCAGGACGACCCGCCGAAGCAGGGGGCGGGGCAGCTCCGGGAACCGTCGATCCCTCACCACAGGACGCCGTTCGCCCGAGAGGGTCTCGGGAGGGCCGAAGCCGCGCCGCCGCAAGGAGGTCCCCATGTTCTGGATGTTCATCGTCGCCCTGTGGATCGCGATGCTCGTGTCGCCGATCGCCCTCCTGGTCGCCTTCCTCCCCGCGGGGCGTGACTGCCCCCGCTGCGGGTCGGAGACCATCCCCATCCGCAACCGCCTGCTCCGCCCGCTCGGCAGGTTCCTGCACCTGCGCTGGTGCATGTCGTGCGGCTGGGACGGGGTGATGCGGCAGGCGCCCTGGGCGCACCCCGCGCCCGCGCCCGAAACGGTGGACGCCGCCTTCGAGGCCGACGACGACGCGGCGTGGCGGGGGGGCAAGGAAGCGTAGCTTCCGGGCCGGGCCTCCCCCACGGCGGCGCCCCCCGCCCCCGACCGTCCCCGGGGCCGGGGCGCGCCGCTTGGCGGGCCCCACACCGCCGCCCCGCCCCCGCCCCCCCG
>JBEVLE010000653.1:0-21575 GCA_040509335.1 Longimicrobiaceae bacterium
TTCGGGCGTGCCCCCGGCTGGCGCCGGGGTCGGGCTTCGGCTCCGTAACGCACGATAAAACTGTGCGTAACGGAGTCGAGCCCCGGCAAACTGCCGCCGGGTCTCGCCCCTTCGGGCCGAAATCCCTCACGCGGGTTTCGCGCTGGCGTCCGCCGCCCTCCCCCGTTCCGGGGAGGGCTTTTTTGCGTCCTGCCGTCGCCGTTCTCCCCCTCTCCCCTCGTGGGAGAGGCCGGGGGGTGAGGGGCAGACTCACGCGCGGATCTCGCCTTCCGCCGTTGCCGTTCTCCCCTCCCCCTTGCGGGGAGGGGCCGGGGGAGGGGGTCGCCGTCGCCGTTTCCGTCCCCCGCCGCCGGGCCGGTTCTGTCCCCGGCCGGTGACACGGCCGCCATCGCCCGCCTACGCCTGTTTTTCGTCAAGTGATTGCGGCGTAATCCGTTGTGCGGCTGGCGCGGCGGCGGGGCGGGGTGGCCCCGGCGTTGCCTTTGGAGGGGGCGTTCCCAAGCGGTTCCAGCAGCAAGGAGTGATGTCATGAAAACGATGGTGCGGAGCATGGTCCGGATCGCCCTGGGGGTGGTCCTGGTGGCGGGCGCCGCGTGCGCCCCGGGGATGATGGAGGAGGTCCTCGGCGACGTGGTGTATCCGGGGGGCGGCGTGTACGGGAGCGACCTGCGCGGCGAGGTGCGCAGCGTGGACACCCGCAGCCGGCGCATCGAGGTGCGCGCCCGCGACGGGCGCGGGGTGACGGCGTACTACGACGGGCGGACGCGGGTGGAGTACCGCGGGCGAGGGTACGGGGTGTCGTCGCTGCAGCGCGGCGACGAGGTGTCCATGCGGCTGCGGCGCGACCGCGGGCGCTACCTGTACGCCGACCACATCTACGTCACCGAGAGCGCGCGCGACCGCGGCGGCTGGGGGCGCGACGACCGCGGCCGCGACGGGGACCGGGACCGGGGCCGCGACGACCGCGGCCGGCGCGACCGCGACGCCTGGCGGGAGTCGGGGCGGCTGTACGGCACCGTGAGCAGCGTGGACGAGCGCCGCTGGCGCTTCGAGGTGCGCGGCGACCGCGGCGAGCGGGTGTGGGTGAGCGTGCCCAGCGACATCAACCGCGGCACCACCGACCGCTTCCGCCGGCTCCGGCGCGGCGACCGGGTGGACCTGTCGGTGCGGCCGCTCTCCGACGACCGCGCGGAGCTGCGCCGCTTCCGCTGAGCGGACGCGGGCACGCGAGGAGCCGGGGCGGGTGGGGGCACGCTACGTGCGGCGCCTCCACCCGCTCCACCATTCCCCAGACAGGAGGCACGTAGATGAACCGAAGAGTCCGGCCGCTCCGGTGGGCCCTGCTCGCCCTGCTGGTCCTGTCCGCCCCCGCATGTCTCGCCGCCGCGGCCGCCGCGGGCGCGGGCGGGGCCATCGCGTGGACCCAGCGGGGCGCCTCGTCCTCGGTGACCGGCTCCGTGGACCAGGTGTACCAGCGCGCCGAGGCCGTCTTCCGCGACATGGGCATCACCGCGACCGGGCAGAGCTCCGGCGACCAGGGCGCGGAGCGCTCCCTCAAGGGCACCCGCGAGGACATGGAGGTCACCGTGGAGATCGAGCGCGAATCCTCCTCCACCGCCAAGGTGGAGGTGTACGCGCGCAAGAACACCGTGGAGTTCGACCGTGGCTACGCGCGCGACGTTCTGACGCGGATCGTCAACCGGAGCTGAGCGGCGGGTACGGGTTTCGTGGCGAGGCGCCCCGGCCGGAAGTTCGGTCGGGGCGCTGTCGTTTTGGGCGTGTCTGGGCGGGCCGCTACGGAGCCCGGCGGAAACTGCCCCGCCGGTCTCCTCCGCGGGCTCGGCGAGCCAGCCGAAACTGCCCGGCTGTCTCACCTCGCCGGAGCGAGCCTCGCCAAACAGCCGGCGAGTCTCCCTCCGTCAAAGATCATGTGGGTACTGCGGAACTGCGGACTACGGGACCGGTGCGGCTTCGGGGTGGGGGGTGTCCTGCTCCTTTCTGTCCGCGGGCTCCGGGAAGCGGAAGACGAAGCCCTCGTCTTCCGCGGCGGCGTCCACCTCCACCGTGCCGCCGTTTTCCAGCCGGCCGAACAGGATCTCCTCGCCCAGGGGCTGCTTCAGCTCCTCCTGGATCAGGCGGGCAAGGGGGCGGGCGCCGTTGAGGGGGTCCAGGCCGCGGGCGGCCAGGCGGGTGCGGGCGGCGGGGGTCAGCTCCACGGCCACCTCGCGGTCGGCGAGGAGGGCGCGCAGCTCGGCCACCATGCGCTCCACGATGCGCTCCATCACCGGCAGGGTGAGCGGCGCGAAGGCGATGCGGGCGTCCAGGCGGTTGCGGAACTCGGGGGAGAAGTGGCGCTCGAAGGCGCGCTCGTCGTCGCCCTCGCCCGTGGCCCCGCCGAAGCCCATGCGCCGGCGCGACAGGTCCTCCGCGCCCACGTTGCTCGTCATGATCAGGATGACGCTGCGGAAGTCCGCCTGCTTGCCGTTGTTGTCGGTCAGCTTGCCGTAGTCCATCACCTGCAGGAGGATGTTGAAGACGTCCGGGTGCGCCTTCTCGATCTCGTCCAGCAGGAGCACGGCGTGCGGGGTGCGGTTCACCGCCTCGGTGAGCAGCCCCGCCTGGTCGAAGCCCACGTACCCCGGCGGCGCCCCGATCAGCCGCGACACCGTGTGCCGCTCCATGTACTCCGACATGTCGAAGCGGATCAGCTCCATCCCCAGCGTTTCGGCGAGGGCGCGGGCCACCTCCGTCTTGCCCACGCCGGTAGGGCCGGTGAACAGGAAGGAGCCGATGGGCTTCTGCGGGTCGCGCAGGCCGGCGCGCGCCAGCTTGATCGCGGCGGCCACCTGCGCGCAGGCGCGGTCCTGCCCGAAGACGCGCGACCGCAGGTCGCCTTCCAGCGAGCGCAGGCGCTCCTTGTCGGAGCGGGACACCGTGCGCGCGGGGATCTGCGCCATGGTGGCGAGGATCGCCTCCACCTCGGCGGCGCCCACCACGGGGGGCTCCCCCTCGCCGGCGTGCTCCAGCTTCACCCCGGCGCCGGCCTCGTCCAGCAGGTCGATGGCCTTGTCCGGGAGCTTGCGGTCGTGCAGGTAGCGGTGCGCCAGCTCGGCGGCCGCACGGATCGCCTCGTCGGAGTAGCGCACCCCGTGGAACTCCTCGTAGCGGGGGCGCAGCCCTTCCAGGATGCGGACGGTGTCCTCCAGCCCGGGCTCAGGGATCTCCACCTTCTGGAAGCGGCGCGCCAGGGCGCGGTCCTTTTCGAAGTGCGAGCGGAATTCCTCCCAGGTGGTGGAGCCGATGCAGCGCAGCCCCGCGGCCAGCGCGGGCTTGAGCAGGTTGGAGGCGTCCATCGCCCCGCCGCTGGTCATCCCCGCGCCCACAAGCGTGTGGATCTCGTCGATGAACAGGATCGCGTTGGGGCGCGCCTCCAATTCCCGCAGCACCGCCTTGAGGCGCTCCTCGAAGTCGCCGCGGTAGCGGGTTCCGGCCAGCAGCGAGCCCATGTCCAGCGCGAAGATCTCCGCGTCGCGCAGGGGCGCGGGCACCTCGCCGCGGAACACCTTCCAGGCGAGCCCCTCCACCAGCGCCGTCTTCCCCACGCCGGGGTCGCCCACGAAGAGCGGGTTGTTCTTGCGGCGGCGCGACAGGATGTGGACGGCGCGCGCCACCTCGCGCTCCCGCCCGATCAGCGGGTCGATGCGCCCCTCCGCCGCCAGCCGCGCCAGCGGCACGGTGAAGCGGGCCAGGGCGCCCGCCAGCTTCTCGCCGGGCTCGTCGTCGTCCGGGGCTGCCCCGGCGGGGGCGTGCGCCGGCTCGTCGTCGGGGCCGTGCGACAGGGCGCGCATCAGCGCCAGCCGGGTGAGCCCCTCCTCCTCCATGAAGTGCACCGCGTACGAGTCGGGCTCGTCCCACATGGCCACCACCACGTGCGGGCCCGCCACCTCGTCCTTGCCGGCGCGCAGCACCTGCAGCGCCGCCTGCTGCACCACGCGGCGGAAGGCCAGGGTGAGCACCGGCTCCGTGCCCTCGTCGGCGCTGGCCTCCACCTCCTGGCCCAGGTAGCGGTCCAGGCGCGCCTTGACGCGCTCCACGTCCGCCCCGCAGCGCTCCACCGCCGCGGCGGTGGCGGCGTCGTGGAGCAGGGCGAACAGGAGGTGCTCCAGCCCCGCCATCTCGTGGCTCCGCCGCGCCGCTTCCAGCACGGCCAGGCGGAGCGTCACTTCCAGCTCGGGGCGAAGTGCGGGGTTGGCCATCTCTATTCGGGCTCCATGGTCAGGAGGAGGGGAAATCCCTCCTCGCGCGCGGCTTCGGTGACCTGTGCCACCTTGGTCTCCGCCACCTCGCGGGTGTAGCGCCCCGCCACGCCCACGCCGTGGGTGTGCACCTGCAGCATGATCTGCGCGGCCTCGGTGGCCGTCTTGCGGAAGAAGCGCACCAGCGCGTCCACCACGAACTCCATGGTGGTGTAGTCGTCGTTGTGGAAAAGGACCCGGTACAGGCGCGGGGTCTTCGCGCGGGGCCGGTCCTCGAGGAGCAGCTCCTCGCGCCTGGCGGGGTCCCTCCCGGTGTCGTCGCGGTCTCGGTCCGGCATGTCCTGCTGGGCTTCGGTGTTCGGGTGCCCGCGCCTCGCGGGCGCCGCGCGGCCTTTCCTCCACAAAAGGAACGGTACACCCGGCCCGCGGCAAGGATTCGCGCCCGGGCGCGGCCGGGCGGGGGTGCGGCACGCGATTTTCATGCAGGCGCGGCCATGAGCGACCGTGAACGAACCTTTCCCGACGACCGGACCCGCGAAGCGGGGCGGATGGCGCACGAGCTCCTGGTCCAGCGCATCCTCCAGCCCGACGACGTCACCTGCGGCCCCACCTGCCTGCGCAAGGTGTACCAGTACTACGGGCTGGAGCTGGAGCTGGCGCAGGTGCTGGGCGAGATCGACCGCAACGAGGACGGCGGCACGCTCGCCGTGTTCCTGGGGATCTCCGCCCTGCGGCGGGGCTTCCGCGCGCGGCTGTACTCGTACGACCTGCGCATCTTCGACCCCAGCTGGTTCGAGCTCCCCATGCCCGCCCTGTCGGAAAAGATCCACCGCCGCGTCCCCTTCCTCACCAGCGCCAAGACCATCCGCGCCGCCCGCGCGTACCTGGACTTCCTGGAGCAGGGCGGGGAGATGAGGTTCGACGAGCTGACCCCGGGGCTGCTCAAGGGCATCCTGGACCGCGACCACCCCATCCTGGCGGGGCTGTCCGCCACCTACCTGTACCGCTGGACGCGCGAGCGGCAGCTGGAGGAGGTGGACGAGCTGGTGCCGGACGACGTGAGGGGCGAGCCCACCGGGCACTTCATCGTCATCGCCGGCTACGAGCAGTGGGGGCGGCGCTTCTCGCTGCGCGACCCCTCGGTGCACGTGCCGGAGGCCGGCGGCGACGGACGGCAGGTGGTGGACGCCCAGAGCCTGATCAACGCCATCCTCCTGGGTGACCTCACCTACGACGCGGTGCTGCTGGAGATCTGGCGCGCGGACCGCGAAGGGGAGGCCGCGTGAGCCGGCGCCGCGTGGTGGTGGTGGTCTCGGACCCGCGCACGGCGACCGACCTGCCGGCGGAGATGCTGGTGTCGGCGGACGAGTACCTGGAGGGCGGACCTGCGCTGACCGACCGGCAGCTGGTGGTGGTCAACCTGTGCAACTCGTACCGCTACCGCACGCGCGGCTACTACGTGTCGCTGCTGGCGGACGCGCGCGGGCAGACGGTGGTGCCCAGCGTGGAGACCATCGAGGGGCTGTCGGAGGCGTACGGGGTGTTCCGGGCACTGCGCGAGGCGGGCGTCCCCACGGTGGACGTGCGGGAGATGAGGTCGCGCCACGGGTCGCTCCCCGCGTCCATCTCGCCGGAGGCGGACGACGCCGGCGGCGCCGACGAACCGCCCGTCCCCCTGCTGCGGGTGGACGCGGCGGAGGGCCCGGCGTACCGGCCCGCGTCGGACGCGGAGGTGGCGGAAACGCTCTCGTACTTCGGGAGCTGCACGGACCCGCGGGTGCGGGCGGCCTCGCTGGCGGTGTACCGGGAGTGGCCCGCGCCGGTGCTGCGCATCCAGTGGATCCTGGAAGAGGAGGAGTGGAAGGTGACGGGGGTGGCTCCCCTGTCCCTCCGCCAGCTCAGACGCGAGCAGCGCGCGGAGCTGGCCGAGGCGCTGCGCAACGAGCGCCTGGTGCTGCGCCGGGGCTCGCCGGCGCCCTCGGAAGGGAAGCGGGCGGCGATCGCGGTGCTGGTGGACGAGGGCGACCCCTTTTCCCCGTCGTCGCCGGAAACCATCGACAAGCTGGAGCGGGTGGCGGCGCGCATGAACGTGTACGTGCAGCGCATCGGCCTGGGCGACCTGGACAAGCTGGGCGAGTACGACGCGCTCTTCATCCGCGCCCTCACCTCGGTGAGCACGCCGGCCTTCCAGTTCGCGCTGCGCGCCGAGGCGCTGGACATGCCGGTGGTGGACGACTCGCAGTCCATCATCCGCTGCAGCAACAAGGTGTTCCTGGACGAGCTGCTGCGCCGCGAGGGGATCGCCACCCCGCGCACGCTGGTGGCGACGGCGCGCACCCCGGTGGAGCAACTGGCGGAGCTGGGCTTCCCGGCGGTGATCAAGCTCCCGGACGGGTCGTTCTCGGCGGCGGTGCACAAGGTGACGTCGCCGGAGGAGTACCGGGAGCGCTCCGCGGAGATGTTCCGGCGATCGCCGCTGATCATCGCCCAGGAGTACCTTCCCACCGAGTTCGACTGGCGGGTCACGGTGCTGGACGGGCAGCTCCTGTTCGCGGCGCGCTACTTCATGGCGCGCGGCCACTGGCAGATCCGCACCGAGGAAAAGGGGACGGAGCGCTACGGGCGGGTGGAGGCGGTGGCGCGCGACGCGGCGCCCCGGGCGGTGGTGGAATTGGCGCTGCGGGCGGCGGGGCTGATCGGGCGGGGACTGTACGGGGTGGACATCAAGGAAACGCCCACGGGGCCGGTGGTGATCGAGATCAACGACAACCCCAACCTGGACGTGGGCTACGAGGACGCGGCGGACGGCGCCGCCGTGTACGAGGACGTGGTGAGGTTCTTCCTCCGGCGGGTGGAGGAGGGGACCGACGGGGCGGATCCCGCGGCCGGGGCCGCCCCCGCGGAGGAAACGGCGCCGCTGCGGGCGCCCATCCGCCCGCGGCGCGCGGCCCCCCAGCCGCGGGCGCACTACCGCCCCTTCGAGGTGGCGGGGGTGGAGCTGGAGTACCCGGTGGTGGACCGCGACCTCAACGTGGCGCACCGGGTGGAGGAGGCGTTCCGGACGCTGGCGGGGCGGCGGTGCTCGGACGTGGACCTGGGGGCGGTGGGGCTTTCCAACGAGATCGCGGACCACGTGCTGGAGGTGAAGACGCAGGCCCCGGTGCGCAGCCTGGCGGAGGCGGAGGAGGTGCTCGTGGAGGGGATCCAGCGCTTCTCGGCGGTGCTGCGCGACCAGTTCGACGCGCGCCTCATGCCCACGGGGATGCACCCCTGGATGGACCCCAAGAGCGGGCGGCTCTGGCGGCGCTCCAACGCCCGCGTCTACGACACCTACGCGCGCCTCTTCGACGTGAAGTCGCACGGGTGGATGAACGTGAACAGCTGCCACCTGAGCCTTCCCATGGGGCGCGAGGCGGAGTCCGTGGCCATGCTCAACGCGGCGGCGCTGCTCGTCCCCTACCTCCCGGCGCTGGCCGCGTCGTCGCCCATGTACGACGGCGACCTGCAGCCGGCTGCGGACGGGCGGCTGGCGTGGATCCTGGAGCACCAGGCCCGCATCCCCGAGTCGCAGGGGGAGATCGTCCCGGAGTACATCGAGAGCCTGGCGGACTACCGCAAGCGCATCCTGGGGGGGATGTACGCGGCGCTGGACCGAATCCCCGACACGGGGCCCATCCGCCACGAGTTCTTCAACGCGCGCGGGGCGGTGTTCAAGGCGTCCAGCAAGCGCATGGAGGTGCGGGTGCTGGACACGCAGGAGTGCGTGAGGATGGACATGGCGGTGTCGTGCTTCGTGCGCTCGGCGCTCAAGACGCTGACGCAGCGGGTGATGGAGGGGCGGGCGCCGCTCCCGGCCCACGCGGTGCTGGTGGCGGACTTCCGCGCCGTGGTGCGCGACGGGAGCCGCGCCCGGGTGACGGCGCCGCACTTCGGCTCGGTGGCGCGCGACGCGGAGGGGCGCGCGGACGTGCGCGACGTGCTGCGGGCGCTGCTGGAGGACGCGCGCCGCTCGGTTCGCAAGGACGAGGCGGAGTACCTGGAGCTGGCGGGGCGGATCATCGAGGCGGGGACGCTGTCCGAGCGCATCCGCGCGGCGCTCCTCCCCTTCCAGGAGGCGGAGGACGAGGTGTTCACGGACGCCGCGCGGCGCATCTACATCGAGCTGATGGACTGCCTGGAGGCCAACGAGCCGTGGGCCCGGAGGTGGGGATGAGGATCGCGGCCGCCGGATTCGCCGCGCTCGCGGCGCTCGCCGCGGCGGGGTGCGCCTCGGGCGGGTCGGCCGCGCCGCCGGAAACGCTGTCCGGCGGCTTCGTGGTGGTGGGGATCGAGGGGCGCCTGCAGCCGCTGGAGCGCGCTGGGAGCGGCGCGCCGGCCGCGGCGTGCGCGGGGACGGAGGGCGGCGGCGGGGCGGCGCGGCTGGACCGGTCGCGCCGCTTCGACCTCGCCGTGAAGCAGCGGGACGCCTGCGGCGGGGAGGTGGAGCGCGAGCTGAGCGGCACCTACGTGCGGCGCGGCGAGCACCTGGGGTTCGAGGCGCGGCTGTCGGACGGCGCCACGCTGCGCTTCCACGGCACCACCAACGACACCACGCTGGTGGTGCGGCTCTCCGGGGCGGAGATCCGGTTCCAGCGCGCCGGCAGGTAGCCCGCCCGCGCGGCCCGGACCGTGCGGCGGAGCCGCGCGCACCCCCGGGGTGCTTCTTCCCCTCACCGGGTCCGACGCTGTCATGGCCTTTTCGCTGCACGACTTCGGGCTCCACGACATGCTGCGCTGCGGCCTGGACCTGCGGCGCGCCCTCCAGGGCGCGGCCACCCTGGAGGAGGGTGCGCGCCGGGTCGCGCGCTTCTTCTTCGACTCGGCTGTGGGGGCGGAGGGCGGTGCCCGCGAGTGCGCCCTGGTCCGCTTCTACAAGACGCACGCGTTCGGCGCGCTGGAGCCGGAGCTGCGGGAGTTCGCCCGGGCGCGCATGGGCGGGCGCGAGCCGTGGAGCGACATGCGGTGCCTGGTGCTGCTCGCCTCGGCGGGGGACGAGCCCGCCTGGAACTCGCGCCGCCTTTCGCGCGGCCACCAGGCCATCCCCCTCCCCAGCGTGCAGATCGTGGAGCAGGCGCCGATGATCGCCGAGCTGGTGCGCGAGATGGGGCTGGACCTGGAGGACGTGGTCGCCCCGCGGCCGCAGCTGGTGCGCGGGAGCGAGGACCGGACGTACAACGTCTTCCACGTGCCGGAGGCGGAGGGGAGCCCGTTCATCCCGGCGCAGGCGGACTTCGTGCGGCCCTTCGGGATCCGGTCGGTGCTGGGCTTCGGGGGACTGATGCTGAACGGGGAGATGTACGCGGTGGTCCTGTTCACCCGGGTCGTGGTCCCCGCCGGGAGCGCGGACCGCTTCCGCAACATCGCCCTGGACCTGAGGATCGCCGTGTCGGCCTTCGCGGACGGCGACACCTTCGATCCCGCGCCCCTCCCGGACGCCACCTAGCGCGCCTTCCGCGGGGTGCTTGCGGACCGCTCCCGCTCCGGCGATTCTCAGCCCGGCACGCCCCTTCCGCTCCCCCCTCTCGCCGGCCCGATTCCATGTTCTTCGACCTCCGCGACCACATCCTCGTCCTGATCGAGGAGCAGGACTTCGCCGAAGCCGTGCGCCGGCTGGACCAGCTGGTGGCGGAGGAGCCGGACGACGCGGGGGCCTTCGCGATCCGCGCGCTCTGCCTGGTGCGGCTGGAGCGCCGGCGCGACGCGGAGGCTTCCGCCCGCCGCGCGACGCTGCTGGACCCGGACACCGCATTTCACCACCGCGTGCTTGCGCAGGTGCTGCTGGAGCGCGGCGACGCCCGCCTTGCGCTCCCCGCGGCGCGCGAGGCGATGGCCCTGGAGCCGGACGAGCCCGACCACCTGGTGCTGGCGGCGCGAATCGAGGCCGGCATGGGCCGCTGGGACGCGGCGCTGCGCACCGTGGAGCACGCGCTCGCCCTGGACCCGGGGCACGGCGACGGGCTGCGCCTGCGCGCCCTGGTGCTCCAGGTGCGCGGCCGCGCGGAGGAGGCGGACAGCGCCTTCCTGAACGCGCTGATCCGCGACCCGGGAGACGCCTTCGCGTACGCGGGGCGCGGCTGGAGCATGCTGCGCGCCGGGGGCGACGCCGGCGACGCGGCCGCGCACTTCCGGCGGGCGCTGCACATCGAGCCGGACTCGGAGTGGGCGCGCGAGGGGCTGGTGGCCGCGCTCAAGGCCCGCAACCCCGTGTACCGTCAGCTGCTGCGCTTCTTTCTGTGGATGGGCTCGCTGAGCCCGCGCACGCGCATGCTGGTGGTGTTCGGGGGGCTCTTCGGGTACAACGTGCTGCGGCGCACGGCGGCGGCGCAGCCGGCGCTGGCGCCGCTGATCTGGCCGGTGCTCGCGCTCTGGCTGCTGTTCGTGCTCCTGAGCTGGACCGCCGATCCGCTCTTCGACTCGTTGCTCCGGCTGGACCCCGTGGGCCGGGAGGCGCTGACGCCGGACCGCCGGCGGGCGTCCACCCTGGTCCTCGCCACCCTTGCCGCAGCGCTCGCGCTCGCCGCCGCCTCGGCGGTGCTGGACGTGCCGCGGGCCGGCCTGGCGGCGCTGGTCTTCGGCTTCCTCGTGCTCCCCGTGGCGGGCACCTTCCGCTGCGAGCCCGGCTGGCCGCGCCGGACGATGGCCGCCCTGACTGCCGTGATCGCGCTGCTGGCCGCGGGGGTGCTGGCCGCCCCGGAGAAGCCGGCGGGCATGCTCGCGGGCGCCGCGCTGCTGCTGACGGTGGCAAGCACCTGGATCAACAGCTGGCTCGCCACCGTAACGCCGAAGCGCCGCGGCTGAGCCGGCCCTGCCGTGTGAGTCCGGTGCCGCCGGGTCCCGCGCGTGGGGTCGGGCGCGGCGGTGCTCTCCGGAAAGAGTCAATGCCACCCCGCCCCGGCCACCCCCCGACTCCTTCCTCCGATCACCACCGCACCCTCCCTGCGGCCATCCGTGCGGCCCCCGCCGTCCGCCGTTCTCCCCCTCTCCCGCTTGCGGGCGCGCCGGCGCGCCGCCGCGAGCGTCCCCGGCGGCGCCGTTCGTGCAAGGTCCCGCGGGCGACACCCCGTTCCGCCCACCCGGGAGCCCAGGTCGTCCATGAGCCGGTCCGTCCCCAGGCCCGTCCCCCCCGGCGAAGCGCCCCCGCTCGGCGACGGGGAGGCGGCGCGCCCCTCCGGCCTTCCCGCGGGAAAGGAGTTGGACCGCGAGCTGGACGGGCTCAAGGAGCGGATCAGCCGGCTGGGCGCGGCGCTGTGCGCCGAAAAGGAGCACGCGCTGCTGGTGGTGCTCCAGTCGCGCGACACGGGCGGCAAGGACGGGGTGGTCAAGAAGGTGTTCGGCGCGGTGCTCCCGCAGCACCTGAGCGTCGCCAGCTTCCAGGAGCCCTCCCGCGAGGAGCGGGCGCACGACTTCCTGTGGCGGGTGCACGCCGCCGTCCCGCCCTTCGGCAGGGTGGGGGTGTTCAACCGCTCGCACTACGAGGAGGTGGTCACGGCGCGCGTCCGCGGCCTGGTGCCGGAGGCGGTGTGGTCGCGGCGCTTCCGGCAGATCAACGACTTCGAGCGCATGCTGGTGGAGAACGGCGTGGCCGTGGTCAAGCTGTTCCTGCACGTGTCGCGCGGCGAGCAGAAGCGGCGGCTGCGCCGGCGGCTGGAAAAGTCCCGCAAGCGCTGGGAGTTCGATCCCAGCGACCTGGAGGACCGGGCGAGGTGGGACGAGTTCACCGAGGCGTACCGCGACGCCATCGCCCGCTGCGGCACGCCCGAGGCGCCGTGGCACGTGGTGCCGGCGGACGACAAGGCCGTGCGCGACCTGCTGGTGGCGCGCATCGTGGCGGACGCGCTGGAGCGGCTGGACCCGCGCTACCCGGAGCCCGAGTACGACGTGGACGAGGCGCTGCGGCGGTTGGAGCGGCTCTGAGGACGGGTACGGCGGGGTCTGGGCGTGCCGCCGGCTGGCGCCGGGGTCGGGCTTCGGCTCCGTAACGCAGCAAACAACGCTGCGTAACGGAGTCGAGCCCGCGCAAACTGCGCGCGGTCTCGCCCCTCCGGGCCGAAATCCCTCACGCGGGGCTCGCGCTGCGTCCGCCGGGGCTTCCGTTCGGCGCTGCCCCATCTCCCACCCCCGGTGTGCCCGTGAGAGCCTACGTCGTCACCACCGGGATCGTCTTCGGCCTGCTCGTGCTGGCGCACCTGTGGCGGGTCGTGGCGGAGTCGCCGGCGCTCGCGAGGGAGCCCTTCTTCGTCGGGGTCACGCTGGCGGCGGCGGGGCTCTGCCTGTGGGCCGGGCTCCTGCTGCGGCGCCGTCCGCCGGGCTGACGTCGCGGCCGCGGCTTGCGCGCGGGGGGCGACGGCCCGAGCTTCGGGGCGTCCGTTCGCTGCGCACCCGCACCCCCGGCAGAGACCCCACGAGGCATGGTAGACGCGTTCGAGCTGGTGCTGGTGGGGCTTGCGGCGGTGGCGGCGGGCGCGGTCAACGCGCTGGCGGGCGGCGGCACGCTGATCACCTTTCCCGTGCTGACGGCGGTGGGGCTTCCCGCGGTGGCCGCCAACGTCACCAACACGGTGGCGCTCTGCCCCGGCTACCTGGGCGCCGCGCTGGCGCAGAGGGCGGACCTGCGCGGGCAGCGGCGGCGGCTGTGGATGCTGATGCCGGTGAGCGTGGCCGGCGGGGTGCTGGGGGGCGTGCTGCTTCTGCACACGGACGAGCGGCTGTTCCGCGCGCTGGTGCCCTACCTGATCCTGCTGGCGTCCGCCCTGCTCGCCGCGCAGGACCGGCTCCGCGCCTGGCTGACGCGCGGCGCCGCGCACGGCGCGCCGCGCACCTCCGGCGCGGCCGCGGCGCTTCCGGTGGGGCTGGCGGCGGTGTACGGCGGCTACTTCGGGGCGGGGATGAGCGTGGTGGTGCTGGCCGTGCTGGGGCTCACCGTGGACGACTCGCTGACGCGCCTCAACGCGCTGAAGCAGGTGGTGGGGCTCGCCGTGAACGTGGCCGCCGCCGTCTTCTTCGCCTTTTCTGGCGAGCCGGTGTGGCCCGTGGTGGCGGTGATGGCCGCGGGAGCCCTGGCCGGCGGCGCCGTGGGCGGCCGCCTCGCCAGCCGCATCCGCCCGGAGGC
This sequence comes from Longimicrobiaceae bacterium, assembly GCA_040509335.1. Lineage (GTDB taxonomy): Bacteria > Gemmatimonadota > Gemmatimonadetes > Longimicrobiales > Longimicrobiaceae > JAFAYN01. The sequence continues at coordinate 13,405 of JBEVLE010000653.1, forward strand.
GCTGCGCCGCGTGGTGGTGTTCTTCGGCGTGGCGGTGTCGCTCGTGTACTTCCTGCGCTGAGGGCCCGCGGACGCCAGCCCGAAACCCGCGTGAGGGATTACGGCCCGAAGGGGCGAGACCCGGCGGCAGTTTGCCGGGGCTCGACTCCGTTACGCACGGTTGTTTCGTGCGTTACGGAGCCGAAGCCCGACCCCGGCGCCAGCCGGGGGCACGCCCAACCCCGCTGCTAAAAGCCGTTCCTCCAGAACCCGGACCCACCCATGTCCACCGACCCGCTCGAACGCGCACGCCGCACCTGCATGGCCTTGCCGGAGGCGTGGGAGCAGGAGGCCTGGGGCGAGCCCACCTGGCGCGTGCGCAAGCGCATGTTCGCCATGTTCGCCGACGACCACCACCAGGACGGCCGCATCGCCCTGTGGTGCAACGCGCCGCTGGGGGTGCAGGAGATGCTGGTGCGAGCGGACCCGGAAAAGGTCTTCGTGCCGCCCTACGTGGGGGTGAAGGGGTGGATCGGCGTGGTGCTGGACCGGGTGGACGACGCGGAGCTGCGGGAGCTGGTGGTGCAGTCGTACTGCATGGTGGCGCCGCGCAGGCTCCAGGCGCTCGCAGGCGGGTAGCGCGCCGCGCCCGGGACTTGCGGGGCGTGCCCGGCGAGCGGGCGGGGGACGCGTACCACAGCGGAGGGAGCGATGGAGCAGCGGTTCGAGTTCGAGGGGGCGGAGGTGCGCGCGCTGCTGGACGAGTCGCACGGCGCGCGCGAGCGGCTGATGACCGAGGCGCAGCGGTACGTGGCCGCGGGGGTGGACCTGCACGCCGGCACCGCGGACGGGCTGGAGGACGCGGTGGAGCACCCGGGGACCGGGGCGCCCCCCGGGCTGTGGCTGATGAACGACCGCGGCGTGTACCTGCGCAGCAACGCCGGCCAGCGGCCGGGGGAGCGGGTGGCCCACGCCCGCGGCTTCCGCGCCGAGGTGGCGGTGGGCGACGAGCCCATGTGCGAGTTCGTGGACGCGGCCCTGCTGGAGCAGCTCCGCGCCGGGGACACGCTGGTGGTCACCCTCAGCGAGCAGAAGATCCGGCTGTCGCTGATCCGCCCGGAGTAGGCGCGCAGGGATGCGCCGCGCTGGGTGAACGTTCCACGGGAGCCATGAGAATGCGGGATGGGCAGAAGATCCGCGGGCCGCAGCCGTGGCACCTTCTCTTCGCCGCCGCGACGATCGCGATCGGCGCCATCCAGGTCTACACGGACGGATGGGGGACGGGGCTGGTGAAGACGGCGGCCTTCGCCGTCCTGTACGGCATCGTCCTGGTGGTGCGGGACCACGGCGACCGCGGCCGCTAGCCGGGGCGAGTCCGCCGGGCAGGAGCCGCGGGAGTGTTGCCTCCCGCCCGTCCGGCGCGTAACGTGCTTCTCCATTCGTGTCCGCAATTCTGCGGAGCTGGCCCCACACATGGAGGACGCCATGAGCCGTTCGTTCATCCGCCTGCGCAGGGTCCTGTTCGGCACTTCCTGCGCCCTCGTCTTCGGGCTGGGCGCCACCGAGGCGTCCGGCAGCACGAGCCGGCCTGCGGCGGCCGTGAGGCTCTGCCCCCAGGGCGATCCCCCGGCGCCGTACTACTCCGACCGCTGCGCGTACGGGTGCACGCAAGGGGTCGGCTACTGCGACGTGGACTTCACCTGCAAGTGCGGCTACTTCTGAGGCCGGGCGGGTGGATACGACGAGAAAAGGGCCCGCCGCGTGGCGGGCCCTTTTCGTGGGGGACATGTCGAGGAGGATTTTTTGAAGCCTGATTAGTGATTAATCGTTGGGTAACCCCTCACTTGGTTTCCGCCGCACCCTCTCGGGGCACCGCGTCCGCCGCGGAACAGGCTCCCGGCTTCGGAACTATCGGCTCAAAAAACGAGCTCCCCGCCATGTCTCGATGGGCTTAAATATATGCGAATCGTGGGTTTGTGCAACCCCCGGCGTCACCCGGCGCGGGGCTGCCCGGCAAGGCGCAGAAAGGGCAGCACCCGCTCGTCCATGAACGCTTCCGTGGCCTGGATCACCGTGGTGGGGTTGAGCGCGTTGATGGGCTCGGGGCTGCCGTGGGCCAGGTTCACCTCCACGTACAGCCGGCGCACGTCCTCCAGGAACGACTCCACCCGCACCTCCGCCTGGTAGTGCTCGCCCTCCGCCTGCCCCGGCGGGAACATCAGCCGCAGCCCGCCGCCCAGGATGGGGCGCCCGAACACCGACAGCTCCTGCGTGTCCTGCCCCAGGCGCTGCTCCCACAGGTACTGGAAGGAGTGCTCGGTGCTGGACGCGAAGAGCGAGCGGACGCCGGTGTTCCACCCCAGCACGTACTCCATCTCCGGCCACACGTCGCGGGCCACGTCGGTGACCTCGTGGGCCGCGTCCGCGAAGTCGGCCACGGCGGCCACCGGCACGTCCTGCCCGATGGCCGTGGCGATCACGATCTGCGTCACCGGCACCGGCTCCGACGCGGCGCCCACCTCCCCCGAAACGATCTGCACCTGGAGCGACGTGGGCGCGCCGCGCGCGAGCGCCAGCGTGGAGTCCGCGTGCTCCGCGTGGTCGAAGCGGATGTCCTCCTCCTCCAGCCGCGCCCGGAAGGCGGCGACCCGCTCCTCGTCCAGCTGCAGCGCCGGACCGATCAGGAAGCTGACGGTGAACTGGATGGTCTGCCGCGAATGTTCGATCATGGAAAGCCGTCGCCTCTCTCGTGCGGTGCGCCGGACGTGGACACCCGGCGAAGGGCCCACACGTTAGCGGCGGCCCCCCGGCGCGTCAATCCGCCCGGGGCGCCGTGCGGGACCGCCGGGAGCGCGCGCGTCAGTTGTTCGCCGGCGGGATCTCCTCGCCGCCGGGGAGGAGGGGACGCTTGGTCCTGAGGTCGAAGCCGTAGCCGTCCGCCAGCACGTGCACGAGCGAATCGGTGAGGGCGAGCGTCTGGTCGCCGGAGGCCTCGGGGGCGTTGGTGTGCGTGACCCGGCCGTTGAACACCATCACCGCGCCCTCGCCGATCACCGTGAAGCCTTCGCCGGGGACCAGGTCGACGGCCGTGTTCTCGTCGATCCCGATCCCCAGCACCTGCGGGTTGTGCGCGAAGATGGTGAGCAGCCGGCTCACGCGGCCGCGCTGGTTGAAGTGCGTGTCCACCACCACGTCGCGCCAGTAGCCCAGCCCCGGGGCCAGCTCCACGTCGTCGCGCCGCACCGTGCCCTCGCCCTTGCCGCCGATCACCATGACGCTGCTCATGGCCGCGGCCCCCGCGCTGGTCCCCGCCACCACCAGCCCGTCGCCGTACAGCCGCGCGCGGATGCCCTCGCAGAGCTCCGTTCCCGCCAGCAGCGCGGTCAGGCGGAGCTGGTCGCCGCCGGTGAAGAACACCGCCGTGGCGCGCTCCACCGCCGCCAGGTTCTCCGGGGTGTCCGCGTCGTGGCGGTCGGTGATCGCCGCGCCGTAGACCTCCGCCACCCCGATCTTCTCGAACAGCCTGCTGTACACCTTCACCTTTTCCTCAGGCTCCTCCGAGGGCGAGGAGCACACCACGACCCGCGCCCGCCTGCCGCCCGCCATCTTCACCAGGTGGGGGAGGATGTGCATCTCGTTCTCGTCCGGGTCCTCCGCCCCGCCGATCACGAGCAGGTGGCCCTGGCGCCCGCCGTGGCGCCGTTCCGTCGGCGTCTCGCCCTTGGCTTTTTTGGCCATCGAAGATCTTGTTTCTGATTCGGATGATGCTGGACGGACGAACGGATGAACTGCGGCCGCTTCGCGTGGGGCGTGCCCCCGGCTGGCGCCGGGGTCGGGCTTCGGCTCCGTAACGCACGAAACAACCGTGCGTAACGGAGTCGAGCCCGCGCAAACAGCCGCGCGGTCTCGCCCCTCCGGGCCGAAATCCCTCACGCGGGCTCCGCGCTGGCGTTTGCTGGGGCCCCCCACCCCGGCTCGCTCGAGGCTGGCACGGCCTGCCCCCCTATCCCCCAATTCTGCGGGAGGGCTTCGTGACCCTGGGGTGTGTCGTGCCGTTCTCCCCTCCCCCTTGCGGGGAGGGGCCGGGGGAGGGGGTCCGCCGTCGCAGTCGCAGGCTGTTCCCTGTCCCCTGTCCCCTGTCCCCTGTCCCCTCGCCTATCCCCCGAAGCGGGCCGCGGGCGGGCCGGCGACGCCGGGGCGCAGCACGAACAGGTCGCCGGACTCGAAGGCGTCCTCGATCTCCTCCTCGGTCATGCCGATGGAGGCGGTGGTCACGTACAGGTCGGTGCCGTCGCTTCCCCCGAAGGCGCAGCTGGTGGGGTGGGGCACCGGCAGGCGCACCCGCAGCAGCTCGCCGCCGTCCGGGGCGAAGCGCACCAGGCAGGCGCCGCCCCACTGCGCGGACCACACGCACCCCTCCGCGTCCACGGCAAGGCCGTCGGGGACGGAGTCCGCGCGCGACAGGTCGGCGAACACGCGGCGGCGGGCAAGCGTCCCCGCGTCCGCGTCGAAGTCGAAGGCAAGGATGGCCTTCGCCGGCGAGTCGGTGAGGTACAGCGTCGCGCCGTCGGGGCTCCACCCCAGCCCGTTGGACATGGTCAGGCCGCCCGCCGCCTCGCGCACGGAGCCGTCGGGGTCCACGCGGAAGAGCGCCGCCCCTCCCTCCTCCGCGGACATGGAGCCCACCCACAGTCGGCCGCGCGCGTCGCACTTGCCGTCGTTGAGGCGCAGCCCCGCGCGCTCGGGGAGCAGCGTCGCCAGGAATTCCACGGCGCCGCTCGCCGGGTCCAGCAGGGCCACGCCGCGGCGCAGCGCCAGCACCACCCGCCCGTCCGCCGCGGGGTGCGCGCACCCCACGGTCTCGCCCACCTCGTAGACGGTGTCCTCGCCCGCGGCGGGGTCCCAGCGGTGCACCCGGTGGTTGTGGATGTCCACCCACCACAGGACCGCCGCCTCCGCGTCCCACGACGGCCCCTCGCCCAGGCGGGCGCGGGCGGCGAGGACGTTGCGCAGAGGGAGCGGCTCAGCCACGCGCGCCGCTCACTGCGGCCGGCCGGCCAGCCGCCGCAGCCGGTCGCGCGCCCGCGCCACGGCGCCCAGGTCGCCGTCCGCGCTCTTCTTGCCCGCGTCGTCCACGGCCTTTTCCAGCTCGTCCAGCGCCCTGCGGTACTCGCGGCGCGGGGTGCCGTCCGGCTCGCCCGCCCCCGGGGCCCGCTCCTCGGCCCGCTCCAGCTGGTCCTCCACCGCCTTGAGCGCGTCCTGCCGCCGCGCCGGGTCGCCGATTGCGGTGGCGCTGTCCAGCAGCGCCATGGTGGGGGCCAGGTCGCGCCAGTGCTCGGCCACGTCCGGCGTCAGCCGGGCCGCCGGGGCCCGCTCCGGCGCCGCGCCCGGCCCGGCACCGGGGCCGGCGCGCCCGCCCCGCTCCCCCAGGTTCACGGCGAGCGCGATCACGGCGATGATCGCCATGAGGCCCAGGCCCACGCGCAGGAGAGGAAGGTCGCGCACTCGGGATGCTCCGGTCGGGGGATGCTCTCAACCGGCGCCCATCCACGCACCCGCCGTGCCGCGGCCCCAGCGGACGCCAGCGCGAACCCCGCGTGAGGGATTTCGGCCCGAAGGGGCGAGACCCGGCGGGGCTGTTTCCGCCGGGGGCACGCCCACACCTGCAGTTCACAAATCCAGCTCCCACGTCTGCCCGACGAGGTCGTGCCCGAAGCTGTGGTGCGGCTCCTCGTGCACCAGCCGGAACCCCGCCGCCTCGTAGATCCGGCGCGCCGCGTGAAGCACGTCGTTGGTCCACAGGGTGACCACCCGGTACCCCGCCTCCCGCGCGAAGCCCACGCACGCGTCCACCAGCCGCCGCCCGATTCCCAGCCCGCGCGCCGCCGGGTCCACCAGCAGCAGGCGCAGCTTCGCCACCTCGTCCGACTGCCGCACCAGGAACACCGAGCCCACCGGATGCCCATCCACCTCCGCGATCCAGCAGCGCTCGCGCGCCGGGTCGTGCCCCCGTCCGAAGCCGGCGACGATCTCCGCCACCAGCGCCTCGAAGCGCGCGTCCCAGCCGTATTCCCGGGCGTACAGGACGCCGTGCCGCCACACCACCCACCCCAGGTCCCCCGCCTCCGGCGGCCGCAGCACGCACGTCCGGCCGGGCGCCGGCCCGCCGTCAAGCAATTCCACGACGGCGCCCATGGCCTCCACCAGCCGGAGCTGCGCGTCTTCCGGGAGCCCGCCGAGCAGGGCGCCCACCTCGCCGCGCGTGCCCGCGTCCAGCGCCGCGAACGCCTCCCTCCCCGCGGGCGTGAGCCGGAGACAGCTCCGCCGGCCGTCGGTGCCGGAGGGGGTGCGGTCCACGAGGCCCTGCTCGCGGAAGCGGCGCAGGATGCGGCTCAGGTACCCGGCGTCCAGCCCCAGCTCGTCCGCCAGTTCCGCCGCGGCGGCGGCGTCGCGGTGCGCGAGCTCGTACAGCACCCGCGCCTCCGCCAGCGAGAAGGGGCTGCGCGACAGCCCCTCCCCGAGCACGCCGATCGTCCGCGTGTAGAAGCGGTTGAAGCGCCGCACCTCCGCCACCCGCCGCTCGAACCCGCTCGCTTCCATGCTCGTTCCCCCTTTCGCCGTGCAGGTGGGGCAGGGTGCTCGGGGACAGAGTAGCGAAAAAAGTTGACGGAGTCAATTATATGGGCGGCAGGCTTGCGCGGCGGGGCGGATCTCGCCCATTTGTCCCCGTCCGGCCGGCTCCTCCCTCCCGCGCCACCCCGTGAGCAAGTTCGAATACCTGTCGGTCCTCGTGTCCATCGTCATCGGCCTGGGGATCTCCAACCTGCTTTCCGGGGCCGCGCGGCTGATCCAGCTGCGCAACCGCGCCCGCATGTACCTGCCCACGCTGGTGTGGATGGGGATCCTTTTCCTGGCCAACGTGCAGATCTGGTGGGTGGCGTTCGACCGCCGGGAGGTGGAGGAGTGGAACTTCTTCCTGTTCCTGCTCTACCTGCTGATCCCCATCGGCGCGGTGGTGCTGAGCTACCTGGTGGTGCCGGACCTGGGCGACGAGGACGAGGTGGACCTGAAGGCGAGCTACTTCGAGAACCGCGGCTGGTTCTTCGGCATCTTCGCCGCGCTCCCGGTGATCAGCCTGGTCGAGGAGACCGTCAAGGACGGCGCGCTCCCGCGCGACGCGGATGCCCTGTTCCGCGTGGTGTTCGCCGCGACGGCGCTGCTCGCCGCCCGCAGCCGCAGCGAGGGCTACCACGCCATCAACGCCGCCCTGGCCGCGGCGCTCTTCTGCGCCTACGTGGCGATGCTCTTCCTGCGGCTCGCGTAAGCGGGCCCTCCCCTTCCACCGGAGCCCCGCATGGACGCCCTTTCCGCGATCGCCTTCGGCGTGGTCCTGTCCGCAAGCGCCGGGCTGCGCGCCTTTCTGCCGGCGTTCGCCGCGAGCCTGGGGGCGCGCGTGTTCGACCTGCCGCTCCCGGAGTACCTGGCCTGGCTGGAGCGCCCGGAGGCGCTTCTCCTTTTCGGCGTCGCCACGCTGCTGGAGCTGCTGGGCGACAAGATCCCGGTGGTGGACCACCTGCTGGACTCGGTGCAGGTGTTCACCAAGCCGGCGCTCGCGGTGCTGGCGGCGACGCCCTTCCTGTACCAGCTCGCCCCGGAGCACGCGGTGGCCATCGGCATCGCGCTGGGGGCGCCGCTCGCGCTGGGGGTGCACGCCACCAAGGCCACGGTGCGCGTGGGGAGCACCGCCACCACGGGCGGGGTCGCCAACCCGTTCCTCAGCGTGATGGAGGACGTGGCTGCTTTTGTCGCGGTGGCGGTCGTGTTTCTCGCCCCGGTGGTCGCGCTCGTTCTCACGGGGGTGTGCCTCTTCCTGCTCTTTCGGATCGCCGTCAAGGTTCGCAGGGCGACGAGGCGGCGCAGGGCCACGGTCTGAGACCGAACGGAGCTGGACTGCGGGGGCGGGCGTGCCCCCGCTGGCGCGGGGTCGGGCTTCGGCTCCGTAACGCAGCAAACAACGCTGCGTAACGGAGTCGAGCCCGCGCAAACAGCCGCGCGGTCTCGCCCCTTCGGGCCGAAATCCCTCACGCGGCATCGCGCTGGCGTCCGCGGTGCTTGCGGCGCGGCGCCCGGTGGATCACCTTTTTCGGCGTCCTCCGCTCCCGCGTGTCCTCCAGTTCCACGGTGCCGAAATG
>JBEVLE010000654.1:0-7448 GCA_040509335.1 Longimicrobiaceae bacterium
GCGGCGCGGGCGCCACCCGGAGCTCGCCGCTCCCGGCGGCGAGGGGAGGCCGCGCCTGCCCCGCGGGCACCCCGCCGGGTACGCTCATGCCGCGCCGGGCTTGCTCCCCACGATGACCTGGCTGCACGGGAACGCGTTCACCGCGAACCCCGGCAGCATGCTCAGCGCGGCGTAGTAGAGCATGGCCCGCTCCGAGCGGCGGTACAGGAAGGCGCGGTAGTTGTGCTGCCGGAAGCCCAGGCCCGCGCTCCGGAAGAAGCGGCGGTACTCGCCCACGGAGTAGTAGTTCTCCTTGACCTCGTCGCGCCGCACGTGGAAGTCGTACAGCGGCTTGAGGTAGCCGGGGCAGGAGGGCTCGAACAGGAGGTACAGCTCGCCGCCGGGGCGCAGGATGCGCGCGCACTCGCGGACCGCAGCCTGCGGGTCCTGGGTGTGGTGGAAGCTGGCGAAGAACATGACGCGGTCGAAGCTGGCGTCCGGGAACGGCGTCGCCTCGGCGCCGGTGACCCACTTCTCGTCCAGCGACACCCCGAAGAAGTCCTCGTACTGCCCGCTCTTTTCCACCGCCTCGCGCGACACGTCGGAAAAGACCACCCGGCACTCCGGGAAGCGCTTCTTGACGTACGAGCTCAGGTAGCCGTAGCCGCCGCCCAGCTCCAGCACCGAGCCGCGGAAGCTCAGCCCGAAGCGCTTCACCATGTCGTCGAAGGTCAGCAGCGAGTGCGCCTTGCCCACGTACAGCAGGGAGCGGTACAGCTCGGCGGAGGCGCGCTCGTCCTCGGACGACCGGAAGTAGTCGTCCTCCGCCTGCTGCTCCTCGTTGGGCCGGTCGAGGTGGACCCGGATCGATTGCGGCATGCTGGGGGCCAGGATGGGATTGCTCACGCCGCGCCGGCGGCGCGGTGGACGAGGAAGCGGGTGACGACGCACTCCGGCGCGAACTCCGCTTCCCCGCCGGTGTCCACGAACCCGGCGTCCAGCAGGGTGCGGTACAGCGCTTCCGGGGTGCCGCCCTGCTGCCGCAGCCAGAAGTCGTTGAACTCCACCAGGATGGCGCGGATGCGCCCGCTCCGCAGCACCCGCGACGCGCCCTCGAAGACGAAGGGCTCGTGCCCCTCGACGTCCACCTTGATCAGGTCCACCGTGTCCACGCCCCACTCGTCCAGCGCGTCGTCCAGGCGGCGCACGGGGACGGAGACGGGGTCGCCCCCGGAGCTCGCGCTCATGGTGGGGGAGTGGAAGCGGGCGGCCTCGGGCGGGAGGTACAGCGTCAGCTCGCCGGGCTCGGCGCTGAGCCCCATCTGGAAGGCGCGCACCTGCGGCATGCGGTTGGCGCGCAGCGTCGCCTCCACCCGCGCGTAGGCGTACGGGCTGGGCTCCAGCGCGAACACGCGCCCCCGCTCACCCACCAGCGAGGCGGCGAGCAGGCTGAAGTACCCCACGTTGGCGCCCACGTCCACGAAGGTCATCCCCGGCTTCAGCCAGCCGCGGACCAGCGCGGTCTCCTGCGGCTCGAAGGCGCCCAGGTAGATCCAGCGCTGGATGGCCTCGCCCAGGTCGAGCCTGACCCGGTAGCCGAACACCTCGGCGTCCCGCTCGCCGCGGCTGGGCGCGACCCCCGCCAGGAGCCGCAGCTTGCCGCGGAAGTGGTACGGTCGCAGGACGTCGATTACGGCTTCACGGATCATTGGGTCGGACGCTGTATGCTCTCACGTCGGGACCGCGCTCGCGGATCCCCGGATGCTGTCCCGGCCGCCGCGGGCGGCTTCCTCCAGGACGGGGAGGAGCGCGGCGAGGTGCGCCTCCCGGCTGAACCGCCGCGCCAGCCGCAGCGCCCCCTCGCGCAGGCGGGCGTGCACGGCGCGGTCGCGCAGGCAGCCGACCACGGCGCCGGCGAGCCCGGCGGCGGTGGGGGGACCGGCGGGGGCGAGGCGCCCGTTGACGCCGTCCTCCAGCCAGTCGGGGATCCCCCCCACGGCGAAGGCGGCGGCGGGAACGCCGCGCAGCCCCCCCTCGGGCCCCACCATCCCGAAGGGCTCCGGCCACACGCTGGGGACCACCAGCAGGTCGGCGGCGTCCCACAGCGCTTCCAGCTCGCCGCCGCGCCGCCAGCCCACGAACTCCGCGGCCACCCCCGGGCAGCGGACCGCCGCCTCGGCCGCGCGGCGCTCCCACTCGGCGCGGTCCGGGCCCTCGCCGGCGAACACGGCGTGCACCGGCCGCCCCAGCCCGGCGTGGACCGCGGGGAGCGCCTCCACCAGCGTGCGCCCGCCCTTGAGCAGGTCCATCCGCCCCAGGAAGAGCAGCCTCGCCGCCCCGTCCGGCGACAAAGACGAGCCAGCGGCGGGGGCGTCACGCCCCGGGGGCGGCCCGGCGACGGGGAGCGGCGCCACGTGCGTCCGCCCGGGGTCGCAGCCGTTGGCGACGTACTCGGCGCGCATGTGGCGCGAGTTGGTCACCACGGCGCGGTACGCCGTCAGCAATTCCCTGCGCCGCACGTTGCGGCGGAAGTCGCGCAGCATGGTCAGCGGGCTGAGCCCGCCGCAGCGGTGCGGGTAGTAGTGCGCCAGGCACCCCGGCCCCAGCGGCCGCCCGCACGGCCGGGGGACGGGCGCCTTGTGCGTCTTTTCGCCGCTCACGCAGGTGCCGAAGTAGCCGTGCGCGAACAGCACCGCGGGCGCGGTCGCCAGCAGCGCCGCCTCCGTGTCCGGCCCGGTGGTGATGTGCACGTACACCACGTCCGGCCGCCAGCGGCGCAGGGCGGCGAGCGCGCCCTCCATCCCCATCTCCGCCGCGCACCACTCCGGCGTCCCCTCCGGCAGCGGGATCCGCTCGCGGTCCAGCGGCTGGTCCAGCTCGCTCCACAGCGCCACCTCGTGCCCCGCCGCCGCCAGCCCCGGGAGCACCGCGCCGATGTACCCCTCCGCCCCGCCCAGCGCGCGCCGGCTCCAGGTGGCGACGGCTACGCGCATGCGCCGCGAAATTCGCGCGGGCTACGCACCGGAGGCACCGAAGAGCCGCTGGATGCGCCCCCGCGTGGAGCGGGGGACGAAGCGCTTCGCCGGGTGCGCGAGCACCGCCCAGAAGGGGTACGTCGCCACGATGCGGGGGTGCGCCGCCGCCGCCGCCACGCAGTAGCGCACCCCGTCGCCGTAGCGGTCCAGCAGGGTGGCGGCGATCCCCGCGCGCACCAGCAGGTGCGCCTTGGCCTCCTTGAGCTCGGCCAGCAGCCTGGTCTGCTCCTCGGGCGACACCAGCCCGCTGCCGCGCACGTACTCCTCCACCACGCGGCACAGCTCGTAGCCGGGGTCCACGGACGACTTCTGCGCGGCGTACATGCGGAACTTGGCCACCGGCGCGTCCACGGGCCGGAACACGTGCCCGCGCGACAGCAGGCGCAGCCACATCTCCAGGTCCATCACCGAGCGCAGTTCCTCGCGGAAGCCGCCCGCGTCCACCACCGCGCGGGTGCGGCAGAACACCTCGGGCTGCGTCAGGAACTCGCGCCGGTTGAGCCGGTCCCAGATGCGCAGGTAGTCCAGGAAGCCGTCGAAGCGGGCCTGCACGGTGAACTGCTCGGCGCCGCCCTCGTCGATGTACACGCAGCGGCCGTACACCACGTCGGCCTCGGGGTGGGCGCGGAAGCCCTGCACCACGGCCCGCAGCGCGCCCGGCGCCAGCAGGTCGTCCGAGTTGAGGTACGAAAAGATCTCGCCGGAAACGCGCTCCAGCCCCTTGTTGATGGCGTGCGTCTGCCCGCGGTCCTTTTCGCTCACCCAGTGCGCCAGCCACGGCTCGTAGCGGCGGAGCACCTCCACCGTCTCGTCCGTGCTCCCGCCGTCCATCACGATCAGCTCCAGGTTGGGATACCCCTGGAGCAGCACGGAGCGGAGCGTTTCCTCGATGAAGCGCCCCTGGTTGAACGACGGCACCACCACGCTCACCCGCGGCCAGATGGAGCGGCCGGCCTCCGCGGCGGGGGCCGGCGTTTCCTCGGTCCACGGCCAGCCGGTCCTCCCCGCCGGGGCGGGAGGAAGGGTGGCGAGCGTGGGGCGCGGGGTGCCGGTGTCGTCCATGGCAAATGCAAGTGCTCCGCGAACGCGCGACTTCGCGCTTCCGCAGAGACATCCGGAAAAGCCCGGGCCGAGTTCCCGGGCGGCCCCGCGCCGCACGGGGCGGCGCACGGGCTTAGTCGAAGCGCCCCTAAGATATCGCCGCTGTCCACGCCGGTCCAGTCGCACGGGCCGCAAGCGCCGCGCCGCGTCTCTTTCTGGACCATCCCGTACTTGCGCCCGTTCCGTCACAGCCCGACCTTTGGGACCTCCATGGAAACTATGGAAGGTGCATGGATCGCATCGAGATTCGACCGTTCGACGGAGAGAGCCTGACTTGACCGGGGACTTGCAGAAGGCGCGGGTGGAGGCGGCGGAAGCGTCCGGCGGCACGTCGGCGGATCCCATCTACGAGGCCGTGCTCGCCCGCGTGGACGAGCTGGGCGTGGGCGGGCGGGCGCTGGACTTCGGCGCGGGCACGGGCCGGCTGGCGCGGCTCCTGGCCGAGCGTCCGCGCTTCACGCGGGTGGACGCCGCCGACCTAGTGGCCTACCAGGGCGCCAGCGCGGACCGCGTGGAATGGATCATCGCCGACCTCAACGAGCGCCTCCCCGTCCCCGACGCGAGATACGACCTCGTCGTGGCCGCGGAGGTGATCGAGCACCTGGAGAACCCGCGCTTCCTCGCCCGCGAGTGGTTCCGGCTGCTGCGGCCCGGCGGCGCGCTGGTGGTCAGCACGCCCAACAACGAGAGCTGGCGCTCCCTCGTGTCCCTGCTCTTCCGCGGGCACTTCGCGGCGTTCACCGGCCGGAGCTACCCCGCGCACATCAGCGCGCTCCTCCGCGCCGACCTGGAGCGGGTGCTCGCCGAGGCCGGCTTCCGGGACGTCGCCTTCTCGTTCACCGAGCACGGCGCGCTCCCCAGCCTCACCCGCGTCACCTGGCAGCAGGCGTCGCTGGGCACGCTGCGCGGGGCCCGCTACTCGGACAACGTGGTCTGCACCGCGCGCCGGCCGGGCTGAGTCCCGGTCGGGACGGACCGGCGGAGATGCGACGAGGCCCCGGCGCTGCCAGCGTCGGGGCCTCGTTTGTTTTCCGCGGACGGCGGACGGGGCGTCAGGCCGGCGGGCGCGGCCGGAAGACGAAGTTCTCCCCCTCGTCCCCCGCCCCGTCCGGCGCCCAGGGCACCAGCCTGCCGCCGCGCAGGCGGAAGGGCGCGTAGCCCAGCCCGTCGAAGAACTTCATCACCTCGGCGCGGTTGCGGTCCTTGACCTCGATCAGCACCGTGGGGCGGCCGTCGCGGATGGTTTCCGCCGCGCCCGCGAGCGCCGCCGTCTCGTGGCCCTCCACGTCGATCTTGATGAACGACACGCCCCTGAGGCCGAAGGCGTCCAGCGGCTTCACCGGCACCTCCAGCACCTTGAAGTCGGTGGCGCCCGGCAGGTTGCCACGGTCGAAGCTGGCCCAGCCGTGCTGCTCCACGCCGTTCACCCGCGGCACGAACAGCTCCAGCTTCCCCTCCTCCGAGGATAGGGCCACGTTGTGCACCTCCAGGTTGGGCGCGCCCAGCTTCTTCAGGTCCGCCACGATCGCGGGGTTGGGCTCGAACGCAACCACCCGCCGGAAGCGCCGCGTGAAGGCGTAGCTGTAGAAGCCGCGGTTGGCGCCCACGTCCACGGCCAGGTCGCGGCGGTCCAGCAGGGCGTCCAGCTCCAGCAGCTCCTCCTCGGCGCGGCCCGTGAGCCGCAGCAGAAAGAAGTCGTAGCCGAGCCGGAAGCGAGCCGGCAGCAGCGTGCGCAGCGGGTCGAGCAGGGCGACCCGCACCAGGCTTCTGATCGTCATCTATTCTTTCGTGGAACCGATGGCCTGTCGTCAGGGCACCGGGAAAGAGCTTGGGATTCGGGCGTGCCCCCGGCTGCGCCGGGGTCGGGCTTCGGCTCCGTAGCAGACGAAACAACCGTCTGCAACGGAGTCGAGCCCGCGCAAACAGCCGCGCGGTCTCGCCCCTTCGGGCCGTAATCCCTCACGCAACTGCCGACGTAGCCGCAGGATCCAGCAGTTGCCCCCTCTCCCAGGATTGGGAGAGGGTGGCGGCTCTAAGGCCGCCGGGTGAGGGCCCTTCGGGCCGAAATCCCTCACGCGGGGTGGCGCTGGCGTCCGCGGGCCCCCCCCGGCCGTTCAGCCGCCCCGGGTGAGCGCCGCGATCGTGTGCCGCAGGTGCAGGCGCTCGTCGTACAGCCGCTTCGCCGCGGCGCCGAGCCGCGCACGCTCCGCGTCGTCCGCGAGCAGGCGGTCCACCAGGCGCGCGGCGGCCGCGGCGTCGCCGGAGGGCGCCAGCGCCACGGCGCCGGACTCGCGCCACACCGGCTCCGTGCTGGGCCCCTCAGTGGTCACCACGGGCAGGCCGTGCTCCAGCCCCGCGGCCAGGCTGGTCTGGCGGCCGTTGGCGCCGTCCGGGTACGGCTGCACCAGCAGGTCGCAGGCGGCCAGGTGGCGCGACAGGTCGCCGGTGGAGAGCGCGCCGGGCGCGTGGACGCGGCCCGCGAGGCCCGGGTGCCGCGCCGCCAGCTCGTCGCGGAAGCGCTCCCCGCCGCGCCCCAGCAGCAGCGCCGCGCGCTCCGGCGCGGCCTCCAGCGTCGCGGCAAGGACGGGCGCCAGCAGCTCCGTGACGTTGGCGCGGTAGGTGCCGAAGTGCCCGATCAGGCGCCCGCCCGCCGGGAGCCAGCGCGCCCGCGCCGCGCGCACTCCGTTCGCGTCGTCCACCACCGGCACGTTGCTGGGAATCGGCGTCCACTCGAAGGGGACCGCGCGGCCCGGGCGGTACTTGCGCCAGCGCTCCGCCCAGGCGGGCGTCGACACCCACACGCGCTCCGCGGCGCCCAGCAGCACCACGGTCATGGCGCGGTGCACCGCGGCCACCACCGCCTGCCGCGCCGACCCCCCGAAGGCCAGGAACGGCTCGTGGACCATGATCTCCACGCGGTCGCCGCGGGCGGCGCGCTCCCGCACCCACAGGCAGAAGCCCAGGTTCATCGCCCGCCGGCCGTACGCGTGCGGCACCCACTGCACCAGCAGCCGCCGCGGCGCGGGGAAGCCGTCGAGCAGGGCGCCCACGCGCCGCAGGTCGCCGCGCGAGATCCCGCCCAGCTCGCGGTGCACCGCCACGCCGGCGTCGTCCGGCTGCGGGCCCCCGGCGGGCGGGCACCAGACGTGGACCCGCTCGCCCGCGGCCGCCAGCCCCACGGCGACCCCGCGCACGTAGTCGCTGACGCCGCCGGGCTGCGGCGGGTACTCCGCCGTGACCAGGTGCAGGTCGGCCATCGCGGTCCGCCCGCCGCGCGGGCGCGCTACCCCGCCGCCGCGGCCACGCCCGCGCGCGCCGCCGAGCTGCGCCGGC
>JBEVLE010000655.1:0-9648 GCA_040509335.1 Longimicrobiaceae bacterium
CGTGAGGGATTTCGGCCCGAAGGGGCGAGACCGCGCGGCTGTTTGCGCGGGCTCGACTCCGTTACGCAGCGTTGTTTGCTGCGTTACGGAGCCGAAGCCCGACCCCGGCGCCAGCCGGGGGCACGCCCGAACCCGGCAGTTCAGCCGTCAAACCCGTCCGAAGTTGCTCCAGCCTTTCACGGGGCATTATTGTTGCTCGCCGCGCGGCCGCGCGGGAACGACGACCAATCGCGAACGGACACGGCGGAATGCGGATCGGCAACGGATACGACTCCCATCGCTTCGCCGCGGGGCGCAAGCTGATCCTGGGCGGCGTGGAGATCCCCTCCGAGCGGGGGCTGGACGGCCACTCCGACGCCGACGCCGTGGCGCACGCCGTCACCGACGCGCTGCTGGGCGCCACCGGGCTGGGCGACATCGGCCGCCACTTCCCCCCCTCCGACGCGCGGTGGAAAGACGCCGACTCCATGCAGCTGCTGGCCGCGGTGGTCCGGCTGCTGGAGGGGCGCAACTTCCAGCCGGTGAACGTGGACGTGACCGTGATCGCGGAGGCGCCCAGGATCGGGCCGCACGCGGACGCCATGCGCGAGCGGCTGGCGGCGACGCTGGGGATCGCGCCGGACCACGTGTCGGTGAAGGGAAAGACCAACGAGGGGATGGGGTGGATCGGGCGCGGCGAGGGGATCGCGGTGATGGCCGTGGCGCTGGTGGACCGCATGGAGGGGATGGACGCCTTCCTAGCGCGCGAGCGGGCGGCGGACTGATGCCCGCGCCCCGGCCGGGCGGGAGGGCGCGCCGTGGGTGACGGCGTCGACGCGCTCCTCCAGCGCATGACGCAGCTCCCGGAGCTGCTGGTGTACGTGGTCGTGGGGCTGTTCGCCGCGGTGGAGAACGTGTTCCCGCCCGTCCCCGCGGACGTGGTCGCCCTGTTCGGCGGCTTCCTGGCCGGCAACGGCGCCGCCAACCCCTGGATCGTCTTCGTGGTGGTGTGGCTCGCCAACGTGGCGGGGGCGCTGCTGGTGTACTGGATCGGGCGGCGTTACGGCGAGCGCTTCTTTTCGACGCGCGTGGGGCGCCTGATCCTCCAGCCGCAGCAGCTCCGCAGGCTGGACGCCTTCTACCGGCGGCGGGGGACCATCGTGATCTTCGTCAGCCGCTTCCTCCCCATGTTCCGCGCCGTGGTCCCGGCCTTCGCGGGGATGAGCGGCATCTCGCTCCGGGAGGCGGCGCTGCCGGTGCTGGTGGCTTCCGGGCTCTGGTACGGGCTGGTGGTGTACGTGGGCGCCACCGCCGGGCAGAACTGGGAGGCGATCCGCGCCGGGCTGGAGGCGCTGGGGCGGTGGATCTACCTGGTGGCGCTGGTGCTGCTGGCCGTGGTGGCGTGGCTCTGGTGGCGCAGCCGCGACCGCTCCGGCGCCGCGGCGTGAGCACCGAGGACATCCGCCGCGAGTTCCAGGTGGCGCGCTTCGTGGACCACCTGCGCTTCGAGCGCGGGCTTTCCGACCTGACGGTGCAGGCGTACGAGCACGACGTCGTCCGCCTGGCGTCGTTCTCGCGCACGCTGGACCGCATCACCCCGGCGGAGGTGACCACGCAGGACCTGCGCGCCTTCGTCCTCCTCCTCAAGGACGTGGGGCTGGCGCCCTCCAGCATCGCCCGCAACGTGTCGGCGGTGCGGACGTACTTCGGCTTCCTGCTGGCGGAAAGCCTGGTGGTCGCCGACCCCAGCGAGCGCATCGAGCCGCCGCGCGGCTGGAAGACGCTCCCCGCCGTGCTCAGCGTCGCCGAGATCGAGAAGCTGCTGGACGCGCCCGACCTGTCGCAGCCGCTCGCCTGGCGCGACCGGGCCATGCTGGAGTTCGCCTACGCCAGCGGGGTGCGCGTGAGCGAGCTGATCGACCTGCAGGTACGCAACCTGGCGCTCCAGGACGAGTTCGCGCTGGTGCACGGCAAGGGCGGCAAGGAGCGGCTGGTCCCCATCGGGCGGCGGGCCGTGGGGGCGCTCGCCATCTACCTGCGCGAAACGCGGCCGCGGCTGGAGCGGGGGAGCGGCGAGGGGCGCGTCTTCCTGAACGCGCGGGGAACGCCGCTCAGCCGCATGGGGGTATGGAAGATCCTGCGCCAGCACGTTGAGGCGGCGGGGATCGGCAAGCACGTGTCGCCGCACACGCTGCGGCACTCGTTCGCCACCCACCTGCTGGAAGGCGGGGCGGACCTGGTGGCCGTGCAGGAGATGCTGGGGCACGCGGACATCTCCACCACGCAGATCTACACGCACGTGGACCGCCGGTACCTTGCCGAGGTGCACCGTAGCTTTCATCCGCGTGCCTGAGCGTTTCTGTGGGATCTTGCCGTGGGGCCGCTCCGGAACCAGGCCAAACTGCCGGCCTGTTTCCTACGCGGGTCGCGGAGCCAGCCGAAACTGCCCGGCTGTCTCCGCTCCGGCTCCGTGAGCCTCGCGCAAACGGCCGCGCGAGTCTCCCTCCGCAACGGATGTGGGGGTACCGCGGAACGGCTACGGCAGGGAACGGCAACGGCACGTCGCCCCGTCAACGAGGATGGGCCATGAACGTCCAGGTCCCCGCCGGGCAAGCGGGGTGGTCCATGCGGCCCGAGGCGCGTGATCCGGCGCACCTGTGGGACATGCTCCAGGCCTCTCGCCGGATCCTCCGTTACGCCGAGGGGACGAGCCTCGAGGACGTGCGCGGGAACGAGGTTCTCGCGGACGCCATCATCCATCGGCTCACCGTTCTGGGCCGGGCGGCGGCCCGGATCTCGCCCTCGCTGCAGGAGCGGGACACCGACGTTCCCTGGGAGCGGATCGGCGAGCTGCACTCGCTCGCCCTCCACCCGGCCAGCGGCGCGCTCGTCGATTTCGCCTGGAAAACGGCGACGGAGGACATACCCCGGCTGGTGCCGCGCCTGGAGGCTCTGCTCCCGCCCGGGTTCGAGGGCGATTCAGGGGCATTCGAAACCACGTCAAGCGAATTCGGCAACCCGTGATCCTGGTTATCGATAACTACGACAGCTTCACCTGGAATCTGGTGCAGTACCTGGGCGAGCTGGGGGCCGATCCCGTCGTGCGGCGCAACGACGAGCTGTCGGTGGACGAGATCGAGGCGCTGGCGCCGGAGCGCATCGTGGTGTCGCCGGGGCCGTGCACGCCCGGCGAGGCGGGCGTGTCGGTGGAGGTCGTCCGGCGGATGGGGCCCACCACGCCCATCCTGGGCGTGTGCCTGGGGCACCAGTCCATCGGGGCGGCGTACGGCGGCGAGGTGGTGCGGGCGCGGCGGGTCATGCACGGCAAGACCTCCCCCATCCGCCACACCGGCGAGGGGATCTTCCGCGGGCTGCCGTCGCCGCTCGTGGTGGCGCGCTACCACTCGCTGGTGATCGAGCCGTCCACGCTCCCGGCGGAGCTGGAGGTGCTCGCCACCACCGACGAGCCGGGGAGCGAGACCGAGATCCAGGCCGTCCGGCACCGCGAGCACCCGGTGTGGGGCGTGCAGTTCCACCCGGAGTCCATCGCCAGCGAGCACGGGCACGACCTCCTCCGCAACTTCCTCGGCCAATGACCGCTCCGCGGCTCCGCCTCCTCGTCGCCGCGCTCCTGGCGCTCGGCGCGCACGCCCTCCCGCTGCGCGCGCAGGACGTGCGGGTGGAGGGCGCCGCGGACAGCCGCGCCGTGCGCATCGCGCGGGAGATCCTGGCGGCAGGGAGCTACCTGCGCATGGACCGCGACACCGTGCTCCCGGCGAGCTTCCGCACCGCGGGCGACCTGGTGGTGGTGGACGCGGACGTGAGGCTGGAGGGGACGGTGGAGGGGCGGGTCGCGGTGCTCGGCGGCGTGCTCTTCGTCCGGCCCGGCGCGCGCGTGGTGGGCCCCATCGTCAACCTGGGCGGCGAGGTGTACCCCTCCAACCTGGCGCAGGTGGGCGAGATCGTGGAGGCCGAGCCGGAGCTGGAGGTGGGCGTGGAGTTCGACACGGCGGGGGCGCGTGTCAGCGTCGCCCTGCCGGAGCGGGGTCCCGCCTTCAAGCCGTTCGGCTTTCGCCTGCCCACGTATGACCGCGTGGACGGGCTGACGCTCACCGTGGCCCCCTCGTTCCTGGTCACCGGCGACGCGGACGGGCCGCGGGTGGACGGCTGGGTGTCGTACCACACCGCGCGCGGCTCCTTCGGCGGGGGCGTCGCGGCGGCGGCGCCGCTGGGGGGCGGGCTGCGGCTGGACGCGCGGGTGGAGCGCGCCACCCTCACCAACGAGCGCTGGGCGCGCGGCGACCTGGCCAACACGGGGGGCTCGCTGGTGTTCGCCAACGACCTGCGCGACTACTGGGAGTCGGACCGCGCCGTGGTGACGCTCGCCCGGCCGCACGCGGAGCCGCTGATCGCCGGGGAGTACGCCTGGGAGCCGCGCGTGGGCGTCATGGCCATGCGCGACCGCTCGCTCCGCAACCGCGACCCCTGGTCGCTCCGGGGCGACTTGGACCGCGACAACCCCGAGGTGGACGAGCTGGAGTGGGCCTCGGCCCTGGCGGGCGCGGCCTTCCGCTGGGTGGGCTCCACCACCGCCTTCACCGGCGACGCGGCGGTGGAGCGGGCGCTCCCGGCGCTGGACGGCGCGGACTTCACGCAGTGGACGGTGGACGGCCTGTGGACCATGCAGGCGCTCCGCCTTCACCAGGTCGGCGTCCGCTTCCGCGCCATGGGCACCGTGGGCGGCGAGCCCGCGCTCCGCCAGCGCCGCACCTTTCTGGGCGGCGTCGCCACGCTCCCCACCTTCGAGACCGCGGCGTTCCGCGGCGACCGGCTGGCGTACGTGCGCTCCACCTACGCCATCCCGCTCCCCCCGCGCCTCGCCCTCCCCATCGTGGGCCCGCCCTCGCTGCGCTTCACCCACGCCGCGGGGATGGCCTGGCCCACCGGCACCTCCAGCCCCAGGTGGGAGCAGAACCTGGGCGCCGGCCTCGTGTTCTCGCTGGCGAGCGCCGAGCTGTTCATCGACCCCGCCGCCGGCGGCTTCGACCCGACGCTCGCGCTGGCGCTGGAGCTGCCGTCGTTCTGAACGGAACGGCAGGGAACAGGGAACAGGGAACAGGGAACAGGGAACAGGGGACAGCCTGCAACGGCAACGGCGACCCCCTCCCCCGGCCCCTCCCCGCAAGGGGGAGGGGAGAACGGCGCGGTGCGGAGGCAGGGTCCGGCGCGAGGGTCTACCCCTCACCCCCCGGCCCCCTCTCCCACAAGGGGAGATGGGGAGCACGACAAAGCCGACCTCCAGGAAGCCCTCCCCCAGAATTGGGGGAGGGTGGCGAGCCTAAAGCGAGCCGGGTGGGGGCCCCAGCGGACGCCAGCGCGATCCCCGCGTGAGGGATTTCGGCCCGAAGGGGCGAGACCCGGCGGCCGTTTGCCGGGGCTCGACTCCGTTACGCACGGTTGTTTCGTGCGTTACGGAGCCGAAGCCCGACCCCGGCGCAGCCGGGGGCACGCCCGAACCCTGCCCCTGAAGCCGTCCCGAACCGGACCCCGCACGAACATGGAACACCAGGTGGGACGGGTGGCCGCGCTCTGGCGCTTCCCGGTGAAGTCGATGGCGGGCGAGCCGCTGGATGCGGTGGACGTGTCGTGGAACGGCCTGGCCGGCGACCGCCGGTGGGCCTTCGTCCGCGACGGCATGGTGCGGAGCGGCTTTCCCTGGCTGACGATCCGCGAGCGGCCGGAGATGGGCCTGTACCGCCCGCGCTTCGCCGAGCCGGATCGCCCCGACGGGTCGGCGGTCCTGGTGCGCGCGCCGGCGGGGCGCGAGCTGGACGTGGTGGACCCGGAGCTCGCCGCGGAGCTGGGGGGCGGGGTGCGCGTCCTCAAGCAGGACCGCGGGGTGTTCGACACCCTGCCGCTGTCGCTCCTCACCACGCGGGCCGTCGAGGACATCGGCGCGCTCGCCGGCGGCGGGCTGGACGCGCGGCGCTTCCGGCCCAACCTGCTGGTGGAGGCCGCGGACGGCGGCCCGTTTCCGGAGGACGCCTGGGTGGGGGCGGTGCTGAGGATCGGCGGGCTTCGCATGCGCGTGGACAGGCGGGACCAGCGCTGCGTCGTGGTCAACGTGGACCCGGACACGGCGCGGAGCCACCCGGCGGTGCTGCGCGCCGTGGCCCGGGAGCGGGAGGGCTGCCTGGGCGTGTACGGCTCCACCGTCCGGCCGGGCCGCGTGGCCGTGGGCGACCCGGTGGTGGTGGAGGGCTGAGGCCCGCCGGCCGTCAGCGCGCCGCGGTCACGCGCCACACGGTGTTGCCCACGTCGTCGGCCACCAGCAGCGCCCCCCGGGAGTCCACCGCGACGCCCACGGGCCGCCCCAGGGCGTTCCCGCGGGCGTCCAGGAAGCCGGTCAGCACGTCCACGGGCGGGCCGGACGGCCCGCCGCCCCGGAACGGCACGAACACCACCCGGTAGCCGCTGGGCGGCCGCCGGTTCCAGGAGCCGTGCTGCCCCACGAACATCCCGCCGCGGAAGGGCGCGGGGAGCGCGGAGCCCCGCGCCGAGGCCAGCCCCAGCGACGCGGTGTGCGGCCCCAGCGCGTAGTCCGGCACCAGCGCCGCGGCCACGAGGTCGGGGCGCTGCGGCTTTACGCGCGCGTCCACGTGCCGGCCGTAGTAGCTGTACGGCCACCCGTAGAAGCCGCCGTCGCGCACGGAGGTCATGTAGTCGGGCACCAGGTCGCTCCCCAGCTCGTCGCGCTCGTTGACCGCCACCCACAGCGCCCCGGTCTCCGGCTCCCACGCCATCCCCACGGGGTTGCGCAGCCCCGAGGCGTAGACGCGGTGGCTCCCCGTCCGCGGGTCGATCTCCCACACCGCGGCGCGCCCCTCCTCGTTGGCCATCCCCCGCTCCCCCACGTTGCTGTTGGAGCCCACGCTCACGTACAGCCTGGAGCCGTCCGGCGAGGCGACGACGTTCTTGGTCCAGTGGTGGTTGATGGGGCCCGCGGGGAGGTCGACCACGCGCGCGGCGGGCGCCGTGATCCGCGTCTGCCCCGCCTGGTAGGGGAAGCGGACCAGGGCGTCGCTGTTCGCCACGTACAGGTCGCCGCCCACCAGCGCCATCCCGAAGGGGGAGCTCAGCCCCTGGAGGAGGACGGTGCGCGTTTCCGCCACGCCGTCGCCGTCGGCGTCGCGCAGCAGGGTGATGCGGTCGGCGCTGGGGACCGCGGCGCCGGCCTTTTTCATGAACCGCTTCATGAACCACCCCTTGATCCCCCGGGCGTCGTCGGGCCGGGGCGGGGCGTTGGTCTCCGCCACCAGCACGTCGCCATTGGGGAGCACGTGCAGCCAGCGCGGGTGGTCCAGCCCGGTGGCGAAGGCGCCCACCGCGGTCCCCGCCGCCGCCACGGGCGTCCTCCCCGCCGGCCACCCCCGCGCCGGGGCGATCTCCACCACCGGGATCAGCGACGTGCGCGGCGGCGGAAGGTCGGGCCGCGGCCCGGTCCCCGCGGACACGGGGAGCCGCGCGGAGCCGCCGCACGCGGCGAGGAGCACCGCGGCCCCCGGGAGGAGCGCGCGGCGCAGGGTGGGATGGCAGGAAATCATCGGCCGCTCCGGGAATCGGGTGACCTCGCGCGCGGGCGCCCGGAACGCGGCGCCGCGCGGCGCGCCGCTGCAAAACATTCGCCGCGGACGCCAGCGCCCACCCCGCGTGAGGGATTTCGGCCCGAAGGGGCGAGACCCGGCGGGGTAGTTTCCGCCGGGGCTCGACTCCGTTACGCAGCGTCGTCTGCTGCGTTACGGAGCCGAAGCCCGACCCCGGCGCCAGCCGGGGGCACGCCCAACCCCGCCGTTACCAGTCCGTAGGCCGGTAATCCTTGAGAAACGCCCCATACACGTGCCGCCCGGTGTTGATGCCGGAGATGATGGGATCCACGATGCGGGCGGCGCCGTCCACGATGTCCAGCGGCGGGTGGAACCGGTGCTCCTCGCGCTTGCGGGCCGCGATCTCGGCCGGGTCCTCGTCGGTCACCCAGCCGGTGTCCACGCTGTTCATGTGGATGCCGTCGGCGTGGTAGTCGGCCGCGGAGGTGCGCGTCATCATGTTGAGCGCGGCCTTCGCCATGTTGGTGTGCGGGTGCCGCGTGGTCTTGAAGCGGCGGTAGAACTGCCCCTCCACGGCGGACACGTTGACGATGTGCTTGTCGCGCTCCGGGGTGCGCATCATCAGCGGCTTGAGGCGCGCGTTGAGGATGAAGGGCGCCACGGCGTTCACCAGGTGCACCTCCAGCAGCTCCACCGAGGGTACCTCGGCCATCTGCATGCGCCACGAGTTGCGCTCGCGCAGGTCCACCTGCTGGAGGTCCTGGTCCAGCCGCCCCACCGGGAAGAGCGCCTGCTGCGCCTCCATCTCCCCGGGGAGCAGCGGCACCTGCGACAGCTCCGCCGCGCGCACCAGCCCCGCCACGTCGTCGCCGGCGCCGGGGCGGGCCGGGAGCGATGCGGAGGCGCCCTCGGGGAGCAGGCTGTAGCCGCGCAGCCCCTCGTACGCTCCCACCAGCCGGCGCACGTGCTCCGGCATGTCGCGCAGCGCCGCGGTCTCGTCCTCCATCATGTGCCGGTAGAACTCCGGCGGGCGCCGCACCGTCTGGCAGGCGTTGTTGACGATGAAGTCCAGCCGGTCGCGCGTGGCGAGCATCTCCCGGCAGAACGCTTCCACGCTGGGGGTGTGGCGCAGGTCCAGCCCGAAGATCTCCAGGCGGTGTCCCCACTCGGCGAAGTCGGGCTCGCGCGCGTAGCGGGCCGCCGAGTCGCGCGGAAAGCGCGTGGTGACGATGAGGTGCGCCCCGGCGCGCAGCAGCTTGATCCCGGCCTGGTAGCCGATCTTGACGCGCCCGCCGGTGAGCAGCGCCACCCGCCCCTTCAGGTCGGCCAGCTCGCCGCGCTTGGCGAAGTTGAACTCGGCGCACTCGGGGCAGAGCTGGTCGTAGAAGTGGTGCAGCGCGGTGAAGTCGCGCTTGCACACGTAGCAGTTCTGCGTTTCCACCGCCTCGCGGAACTCCGGGTCGTCCGCCACCTCGCGCTGCTCGAAGCCGGCCGGCGCGAAGAGCCGGGGCGTGGCGAACACGGGCTCCTCGCGCAGCCTGCGGATCCCGGTTTCCCCGAGCACGCTCTCGGCGCGCTGCACGCGGGCCGCCTTGTGCTCGCGCAGGGTGGCCTTGCGCAGCCTGCGGCGGTCCACGGCGTCGGGCCGCGACACCCGCCCCGCGGCCTGGAGCAGCCGCATGCGGTCGTCCTCGGGCACGCCGGCCAGGAGCGCGCGGTCGTCGGTGATGGATTCCAGCAGCTCGGCGGCGGCCCGGACGCGCTCGGCGAGGGTGCCGCCCGCGGCGTCGCGGGAGGGGGAAGCGGTGGTGCTCTGGGTCTGCATGTGCTGCGGTGAACGGGTGTTCCAGGGATCGGGAGACGGGAAATATAACACCGCGCCGGCGCCGGGCGGGGGAGCGGGGCGGGGACGTGGCATGCATCTGGCCCCTGGGGCACGCCTTTCCGTGAAACACTGCGAAGGGGAGCGGATGCGAGGCACGACACGCTGGATGGCCGCGGGGGTGGCGGGACTCCTCGCCGCGGCGGGGTGCGGAAACGGGGGCGGCGCCGCCGATGCCGCGCC
>JBEVLE010000656.1:0-3712 GCA_040509335.1 Longimicrobiaceae bacterium
CCTCCCCTTTGTCTTTTCCGGAGCCCTCCGGCGACGCCGCTCCCCGGCGTCCGTATCCTTCAGAGCCCCAGAGCAGCCCGGATCGTGGCCGGGATGCGATCCGCGGTCCACGGCGGGCTGAAGGTGAGCTCCACGTCCGCGCTTTCCACCCCCTCCACCTTTTCCACCGCTTCGCGCGCCTCGTCCAGGATCTGGCCCGCCACGGGGCATCCGGGGGATGTGAGCGACATGGTGACGTCCACGTGGGAGCCGTTCACCCTGATGTCGTAGATCAGCCCCAGCACGACCAGGTCCAGCTTCATCTCCGGGTCCTTGACCCCGCGGAGCGCTTTCTTGACCGCTGCTTCGGTAACCATCGGGATCCCCATGCGTTAGCGCCTGCCTGAGCGTACCTGCGAAGGTGGACGATACCCGACCGCCGCGGTGCCGTCAACCTCCACCGCGCGCCCTTGCCGATCCTGCCGGGGGGCGTACCTTTCTCCCGCGGCGGTACGGGGGTTGCCACGACGGGCCCCGCGTCCGGTTCGCTCCGTGCGGGTGCCCGGAGCTCTTTCGTTTCGAACGGCGGTATCAGCGAGAATGACTTCCGAGACTACGCCCCCCCGGGTCCGCAGGATCGCGATCAACACGGGCGGCGGCGACGCTCCCGGCCTCAACGCGGTGATCCGGGCCGCCACGCTCGCGGCCCTCGGCAACGGGTGGGAAGTGCTGGGGATCCGGCGCGGCTACACCGGCCTGCTGGAGGGCGAGGTGGACGGCGAGCCCGGGGTGTTCCCCCTGACGGCGCACTCGGTCCGCGGGATCACGCACCTGGGCGGCACCATCCTGGGGACCACCACCCGGGGCAACCCGTTCGGTCTGGACGTCCGGCAGCCGGACGGCACCTGGGGCACGGTGGACCGCTCCGACGAGATCGTCCGCCGCTTCCGCGAGCTGGAGATCGACGCGCTGATCGCCATCGGCGGGGACGGCTCGCTGAACATCGCGCACGCCCTGTACGAGAAGGGGCTGCCGGTGATCGGCGTCCCAAAGACCATCGACAACGACCTCCGCGCCACCGACGTGACCTTCGGGTTCTTCACCGCGGTGGAGGTGGCCACCGACGCCATCGGACGGCTGCACTCCACGGCGGAAGCGCACCAGCGGGCGATGGTGGTGCAGGTGATGGGGCGCCACACGGGGTGGATCGCCCTGGAGTCGGGGCTGGCGGGCGGGGCGGACGTGATCCTGATCCCGGAGATCCCCTACTCGGTGGACCGCATCGCCGACAAGGTGCGGGAGCGGGACGCGCACGGCCGCCGCTTCAGCATCGTGGTGGTTGCCGAGGGGGCGCACCCCGCGGGCGGCAGTCCCAGCTACGTCGACCCTTCGGGGCGGTACGGCGGCATCGCGGACCGGATCGCGGAGGAGATCGCCGCGTCCACCGGCAAGGAGACGCGCTCCATGGTGCTGGGGCACATCCAGCGCGGCGGATCGCCCATCGCCTACGACCGCAACCTGTCGCTCCGCTTCGGGGCTGCGGCGGTCCGCTGCATCCACGACGGCAACCTGGGCACCATGGTGGCGCTCCAGGGCGACGTGATCCGCGCCGTCCCGCTCAAGGACGCGGTCTCCGCGATCAAGCGCGTGCCGCTCGACAACGATCGCATCGTGACCGCCCGTCAGCTCGGGATCTCCTTCGGCGACTGATCCCGCTGCGCCGGGCGCCGCCGTCGGTGGCCGGACGCCGATGAACCCCCCTGCACCCTTCCCGAGACCGCTCGTGCCGGATCGCCGCGACCGCCGTCCGCCCGCCCCGCGGGTCGTCCTGAGCCACACCGCCCCCGGCGAGCTGGAGGGGGCGGTGGCCCGGGCGTTCGCCACGGTCCCGCTCTCGGGGACGGCGGAGCAGCTGGTCGGCGCGTGCGTGTCGGCGGTGCGGGAGCTGGTGGGCGGCCCCGCGCGGATCACGGCGCCCGCGCACCCGGTCCCGCTCGCGGTGGGCGACGCCCCCGCGGGGCTGGCGCCGGCGCTGCGCTTCCCCGCGCCGGACGGCGGCGGGGAGCTGTGGCTGGCCGAGGGCACGGAGCTGGGCGCGGAGCTGCGGGACGCGCTCGCGGAGCACCTCACGCGCGCCTGGCGGGTGCAGGAGGAGCGCGCCGCCCAGGCCGCCGAGCTGGACCAGCTGCGCTTCCACCTGGCCGCGCTCCAGCAGGTGGCGCGCACGCTGGCCGTGGTCCGCGGCACCGACGAGACGGAGCGCCTGGTGCTGGACTCGGTGGGCGAGGTGTTCTTCGCCTGGTGGGCCGCGCTCTACCGTTCGGAGGGGAGCGAGTACATCTGCCGCGCGGTGCGCTCGCTGCGGGGCGAGTCGGTGGCGTACGCCGTCCCCGCCCGGGTGGTGAACGCCATCGCCCCGCCCGGGAGCCCGCCGGCGGTCCCGCCCGGGGACGCGGAGATCCGCGACCACGTGCCCGCGGAGGTGGCGGTGATCGCGCCGCTGGAGATCGCCGAGGGTCAGGCGGGGCTGCTGATCCTGGGCCGCCGCATGACCGAGGCGGCGTACGAGCCGCACGACCTGGCGCTGCTGCGCGCCCTGGCGGACTCGTCCGCGGTGGCGCTGCGCAACGCCGACCTCCTGGACCGCCTGCGCGCGCAGGCCACCATCGACCCGCTCACCGGCTGCCACAACCGCCGCGGGTTCGACGAGATCCTCACCGTGGAGCTTTCGCGGGCGCAGCGCTACGGCCGGCCCATGTGCGTGATCCTGCTGGACATCGACCACTTCAAGCGGGTCAACGACGACTTCGGGCACGAGGCCGGGGACCACGCGCTGCAGCGCATCGGGCGGACGGTGCGGCACGCCTTCCGCACCACGGACAGCGCGTGCCGCTATGGCGGCGAGGAGTTCGCCCTGATCTTCCCGGAAACGCCCAAGGAGGAGACGATGAAGCTGGCGGAGCGCCTCCGCCAGACCATCGAGTCGCTGGCCCCCTCCGCCGAGGCCCCGCGTCAGATGACGGCGAGCCTGGGCGTGGCGGCCTTCCCGGAGGACGGCGAAACGGCCGCGGACCTGCTGCGCGCCGCGGACCGCGCGCTGTACCGGGCAAAGACGCAGGGCCGGAACCGCGTGGTGGCGGCGTGGGGCCGGGCGGCCGCCGGCGAGACGGAGAACGACGCAGCAGCGGATTCACCCCGAAGCGAGTGAGGGCACCATCGCAACCGAGAGCCTTACACCCAAGCAGCGCGCCCACCTCAGGTCGCTGGCGCACCACCTGAAGCCGATCCACCACGTGGGCAAGGAAGGCGTGACGGAGGCGGCGGTCCAGGCGGTGGAGGACGCCTTCAACACCCGCGAGCTGCTCAAGGTCAAGGTGCAGGAGTCGGCTCCGCTCGACGTGCGCGAGGCGGGTGCGGAGCTGGCCGCGCGCGTGGAGGGCGCGCACCTGGTGCAGACCATCGGGCGCACGGCGGTGCTCTACCGTGCGCACCCGGACAAGCCGGAGATCCGTCTGCCGGACGCCTGAGGTTTTTCTGCTGCGTCGGGGCCGCTCCGGAACCAGGCCAAACTGCCGGCCTGTTTCCTACGCGGGCTCCGGGAGCCAGCCGAAACAGCCCGGCTGTCTCCCTCCGCCGGGGCGAGCCTCGCCAAACTGCCGGCGAGTCTCCCCCCGAACAGATTGATGTGGGTACTGCGGAACTGCGAACGGCGCCCCATCCCGGACTCTCGGGG
>JBEVLE010000657.1:0-3307 GCA_040509335.1 Longimicrobiaceae bacterium
CCCTGGAGGTCGGCCGGCGCGCGGCCCGCGGTGCTGTCCGTGCCCGGCCGAAGGCCGGGCCGGCGGTGCTTAGCCGTCCAGGGCGACGACGTTCTCCGCCCGCGGACCCTTGGGGTCCTGGACGAGGTCGAACTCCACGCGCGCCCCCTGGGCAAGCGACTTGTAGCCGCTCCCCTGGATGGCCGAGTGATGGACGAAGACGTCCTTGCCGCCTGCGTCGGGCTTGATGAAGCCGAAGCCCTTCTCGTCCATGAACCGCTCTACGGTGCCCGTCTCGCGTGCCATCTGCTCCATCCTCTGTCCTGGTGTTGGAATAACCTGCTCCGACTTCCCGAGCCCCAACTGCAAGGGTCGTGCTTCGGCGGCGCGGCCGGCTCCCATCGCGCCGATTGCAGTGACGCGAAGTGCGTGCCGCGCGTCCTGGCCACGCCCCCGCCGGCGTACGTTCCGCCGCGCGCATCCACCTCCCCGGCCCCGTTCCATCCCCATGCGATCCACCCGGTTCCTGCTCGCCGCGCTCCTCCTCGCTCCCGCGCTCGCGCACGCCCAGGGGGCGCGCACGCTGAGCACGCGCCTCACCCCGCCCGAGCGCGTGGGCGGCTTCCGCCTGGCCTCCATCAAGCAGATGGAAGGGAGGGCGGGGGGGCAGATGCGCTACCGCTCGGCCGAGGGAATGGAGCTGGACGCCTTCCTGTACCCGCTCCCCGACCTCCCCGACTGCGAGCAGGACTGCGACGCGGCCGCGGCCGCCGCCGAGGTGGACGCCTTCCGCGCCGCGCTCCCGGAGCTGGTGCGCGCCGGCGAGTTCGACTCGCTGGCCGTGATGACGGACGAGCAGGTGCGGGTGGAGCAGGGGGGCGCCGCCGCCGCCGGCCGGCACCTGCGCATGCGCGGCTCCGCGCGCGGAAGGCCGGTGCGCTCGCACCTGCTGGTGTACGGCGTGGGCAGCTACCTGGCGCGGGTGCGGGCCACCTTTGCCCCGGGGGTGAGGCAGGACAGCCTCACCCGGGCGTTCGCGGAGGGCTTCGTGCGCGCCATCCTCCAGCCCGCCGGGGCGACGCAGCAGTGCGCCCTGGGCCCCGCCGACGCGGAGGACATCCGCAGCAGCGTGGAGTCGCGCCTGTCCGCCGCCGAGCTGCGCGCCCGGGTGCCGGCGGCGCTCGCCGGGCTGGGCTTCGCGCTGGACTCCGCCGCGAAGGAGCGCGACACGTGGCGTACCCTCCCGGTGGACGGGTGGCCGGCGGGGATCGACTACGGCGCGTGGGCGCGGGAAGCGAGCCCCGGCTTCGTGGTGGGGGTGACGCTGGAGGAAAGGGCGGGGGCCGCGCCGCGGCTCACCGTTTCGGCGCGGGCGGTGTGCGTCCCCGCCTCCGCCACCGAGGACCCGCGGGCGCTGGAGCTGGGACTGGAGCTGCGCACCGCCGGCGAGGTGCTGGGCAAGATCGAGCCGCCGCGGCGCCCCAAGGGGGAATAGGGCCGCCGGGCGCCGCGGGAGCGTGAATTGCTCCTGCGGTGCGGCGCGGGCAGAGTTCCCGCCGACCCGAGCCCCGTACCCGGCACCGCCACGATGGAACGCAGACGCATCGCCGTACCCCCGCCGGACGTCCCCGGCTTCCGCGCCGTCCCCTTCACCGGCGTCATCTACGTCATGGCGGAGGCGTCCCGGCGCGGCTACGCGTACGGGCACCCCGACTGGTGCAACCTGGGGCAGGGGATGCCGGAGACCGGCCCCCTCCCCGGCGCGCCGCCGCGCGTGCTGGAGGCGCCCATCTCCCCGGCGGACCAGGAGTACGCCCCCGTGGCGGGGATCCCCGAGCTGCGCTCCGCCGTCGCGGCGCTGTACAACGACCTGTACCGGCGCGGCAAGGCGTCGCAGTACACCGCCGACAACGTGTGCATCTGCGGCGGGGGGCGGCTGGGGCTCACGCGGACGGTGGCGGCGCTGGGGGAGATCAACCTGGGGCACTTCCTCCCCGACTACACGGCGTACGAGGAATTGCTGGACATCTTCCGCCCCTTCACGGCGATCCCCATCCTGCTGGAGGGGAGCGACGGCTACCGCTTCGACGTGGGGCGGCTGGAGCGGGAGATCATGGGGCGCGGCCTTTCCGCCCTCCTCCTTTCCAACCCGTCCAACCCCACCGGCCGCACCATCCGCGGGCTGGAGCTGGCGGGGTGGGTGGACGCGGCGCGGCGCCTGGAGTGCACCCTGCTGCTGGACGAGTTCTACTCGCACTACGCGTGGTCCGCCACGCCGGAGGAGAGGGGGCTGGTGTCGGCGGCGCGCTACGTGGAGGACGTGGACCGCGACCCGGTGGTGATCCTGGACGGGCTCACCAAGAACTGGCGCTACCCCGGGTGGCGCACCACCTGGGTGCTGGGGCCGCGCTCGGTGATCGACGCGGTCACCAGCTCGGGGTCGTTCCTGGACGGCGGCGGGAGCCGCCCCCTGCAGCGCGCGGCGCTCCCCCTGCTGGAGCCGGCCTCCGTGCGCGCCGAGACGGCGGCGATCCGCGACGCCTTCCTGCGCAAGCGCCGCATCCTGGTGGACGGCCTGCGGGCGGCGGGGATGCGCCTGGACGTGGAGCCGGAGGGCACCTTCTACGTGTGGGCCGACCTGTCCGGCCTCCCGGAGCCGCTGGCGGACGGCGCGGGCTTCTTCGAGGCGGCGCTGGACGAGAAGGTGATCTGCGTCCCCGGCGAGTTCTTCGACATCAACCCCGGCAAGCGCCGCAGCGGCCGCCCCTCCCGCTTCCGCAGCTACGCGCGCTTCTCCTTCGGTCCGGAGGAGGCCGCGGTGGCGGAGGGCGCCCGCCGCATCGCCGAGATGGTGGCCCGGGCGCGTTGACCCGCGCACCCGCACGGAGCCCGACCCCGGCGCCAGCCGGGGGCACGCCCGGACCTCCCTCCGGATCCGTAAAGCCTTGTCCCTCGGCAGACTGGCCCTTAACGTGCTCCGTGCACTTCGTGTCCGCAACCCTGCGGACGACATCCACACGCGGAGGACGCCATGAGCCGTTCGTTCATCCAGCTCCGAAGGGTCGTGTTCGGGGTCTCCTGTGCCGTCGTGTTCGGCCTGGGAGGCACGCAGGCGTTCGCGATGGCGGACCCGGAGCTGCCGCCGGGACTGGCCTGCCCGCAGGCCTCCGACCCCGGGGTGCCGTACTACTCCGCGTACTGCGCCATGGGCTGCACTGAGCAGGTGGGGTACTGTGGCGCGGACGGGATGTGCCACTGCGGCTACTTCTTCTGACGCACCCCCGCGTACACCCGATGGACCGGCCCCACGCCACGCGGCGCGGGGCCG
>JBEVLE010000658.1:0-5715 GCA_040509335.1 Longimicrobiaceae bacterium
CCCCGCCGCGTCGCACACGTACACGCGCACGTTCCCCAGCGGCGTCCCGATCCGGTGCCCCTCCACCGCCCCCGCCGACGGCACGCGGTACGCGCACGCGAGCACCGCCGCCTCGGTGGGGCCGTACGTCACGTACGCCCCGGCGGAGGGGAACACGGCCCGCATCTCCCCCAGCAGCTCCGGAGGCACCGCCTCGCCCCCCACGAACAGGCGGCGCAGCCCCGCCAGGCGCGGCTCCGCGGATTCGGCGGTCTCGCGCACGATCTGCCGCATCAGCGCCGGGACCGCGTGCAGCACCGTCGCGTCCGCCACCTCCGCCACCAGCCCGGCCGGGTCCATCACCCGCTCCCGCTCCACCAGCCGCACCGCGGCCCCGACGCTCAGCGGCAGGAGCGTCTCGAAAAGCCAGATGTCGAACGCGCTGCTCGACAGCACCGGCACCACGTCGCCCGCGCCCACCCCGAACGTCTCACGCGCGGCGTGCAGCAGGTTCGACAGGCTCCCGTGCTGCACGTGCACCCCCTTGGGCGTGCCGGTGGAGCCCGAGGTGTAGATGACGTAGGCCAGGGAACAGGGAACAGGGAACAGGGAACAGCCTGCAACGGCACCTGCGCCCTCCACGCCGTCGTGCTCCCCCTGGGCGTCGCACAGCACGACCTCGCCCCCGAACTCCGGCACCAGCTCCGCGGTGCCGCGCGAGGCGACGACCACGCGCAGCGCGGCGTCGCGCGCGACCAGGGCAAGCCGCTCGGCCGGGTAGGCGGGGTCCAGCGGCACGTAGGCGCCGCCCGCCTTCCAGATCCCCAGCACGCCGGCCACCAGCTCCGGCGTGCGCTCCACGCACAATCCCACCGGCACCTCAGGCCCCACGCCGAGGGCACGCAGGCGCGCGGCGAGCGCTTCGGCGCGGGCGTCCAGCTCCGCGTAGGTCAGCGCGCCGGCGGCCGACAGGACCGCCACGGCGGCGGGCGTCCGCGCCGCCTGCTCGGCGAAGAGCAGGTGCGCGGGGAGCGGCGGGTACTCGCGGGCGGTGTCGTTCCAGGCGGCCAGCACGCGCTCGCGCTCCGCCGCGTCCATCAGGTCCACTTCGGCGAGGCGGCGGTCCGGGTCGGCCGCCATGGCGGCGAGGATCGCCTCGAAGTGCCCCGTCATCCGCGCGGCGGTGGCGGCCTCGAACAGGCCGGCGCGGTAGCCCACCTGCACCATGATGCCCTCCTCGTCCTCCGAGAGCGACATCTCCAGGTCGTACTTGGTGGTTTCCGCCGCGCTCACGATCGCGTCCATCTCCAGCTCGCCCAGCCGGAGCGTCTCGTCCTGCGTGTTCTCCAGGGCGAAGAGCACCTGGAATAGGGGCGTGTGGCGGAGGCTCCGCTCCGGCGCCAGCTCCTCCACCAGCCTTTCGAAGGGGAGATCCTGGTGTCCCTGCGCCTCCAGCACCCCCTCGCGCACCCGGGCGAGCAGCGCGCGCGCGGTGAGGTCGCCGGACAGGTCGGTCCGCAGCACCAGCGTGTTCACGAACATCCCGATCAGCGGCTCCACCTGCACCGCCGTGCGCCCCGCCACGGGCGACCCCACCACCACGTCGTCCTGGCCGGCCCAGCGCCCCAGCACCGCCTGCCAGCCGGCCAGGAGCGTCATGAACAGCGTCGCGCCCTCGCGGCGCGTCAGGTCCTTGAGCGCCCGCACCGTGTCGGCGCCGAGCCGCGTGGCGTGCTGCGCGCCGCGCGGGTCGGCCACGGGGGGACGGGGGCGGTCGGTGGGGAGCTCCAGGACGGGAGGCGCGCCCTCCAGGCGGTGGCGCCAGAAGCCGAGCATCTCCTCCAGCCGCGCGCCGGACAGGTGCTCGCGCTGCCACAGGGCGAAGTCCGCGTACTGCACGTCCAGCTCCGGGAGCGGCGAGGGCAGCCCGGCGGCGAAGGCGGTGTACAGCTCCGTCACCTCGCGGATGAGCACGCCCATGCTCCACCCGTCGCCGACGACGTGGTGCATGGTGAAGAGGACGGCGTGCTCCCGCGCGCCCAGGCGCAGCAGCGTGGAGCGCAGCAGGGGCCCGCGGTCCAGCCGGAAGGGGCGGCCGGCGTCCTCCGCGGCCAGCCGCAGCAGCTCGCGCTCGCGCGCCTCCGCGGGGAGGGCCAGCTCAACCACGGGGAGCGCGTGCGGCGCGGGGGGATGGACGACCTGAACCGGCTCGCCGCCGCTCTCGCCGAAGACGGTGCGCAGCGCCTCGTGCCGCCGCACGATCTCGGTGAGGGCCCGCCGCAGCGCCCGCACGTCGAGCGGGCCGCTGAGCCGCAGCGCGATGGGGAGGTTGTAGGCGGGGCTCCCCGGCTGCATGCGGTCCACCAGCCAGATCCGCTGCTGCGCGAACGACAGCGCGACGGGGCCCTCCGCGGTGCGCGGCCGGATCCGGCCGGCGGCCCGCCGGGCCGCCGCCTTTTCGCGAAGCACCTTTTCCAGCAGCTGGCGCTGCGAGGCCGACAGGCCGCTCATCCGGTCCAGCAGGTCGCTCATGAAACCGTTCGCTCAGATGTCCTTGAGGAGCCGCATCACCTCCTCGTCCGAAAGCTCCGCCAGCCGGGCCAGCTCCTCGTCCACCTCCCACTCGTCCACGGCCGCCGCCGGCTGGAGCGCCTCCATCTGCGGGGCCAGCTCCGCCACCGTGGGATGCTCGAACACGGTGCGCAGCGGCAGCTCCACCCCGAACACCTCGCGCACCCGCGAGACCACGCGCGTGGCGAGCAGCGAGTGGCCGCCCAGGTCGAAGAAGTGGTCGTGCACCCCCACGCGCTCCAGGCCCAGCACCTCGCCGAACACCCTGGCCAGCAACTCCTCGGCGGCGGTGCGCGGGGCCACGTACTCCCGCTCCGCGGCGGGCCCGCCCGGCGCGGGGAGGGCGCGGCGGTCCAGCTTGCCGTTGGGAGTCAGCGGAAGCCTTTCCAGCGCCACGAACGCCGCGGGGACCATGTACTCCGGGAGGTGCTCCCGCAGGTGGGTCCGCAGCTCCCCCGCGCCGGGAACGGGCCGGTCCGCGGGCGCCACCACGTAGGCCACGATCCGCCGCTCGCCCGGGGCGTCCTCGCGCACGACCGCCACCGCCTCGGCCACGCCGGGATGCGACAGGAGCGCCGCCTCGACGTCGCCCGGCTCGATGCGGTATCCCCGCACCTTGACCTGGAAGTCGGTGCGCCCGAAGTACTCCAGCTCGCCGCCGGGCGTCCGGCGCACCCGGTCCATCACCCGGTACATCCGCGAGCCCGGCTCGCCGAACGGGTCGGGGAGGAAGCGCTCCGCGGTGAGGTCGGGCCGCGCCGCGTAGCCGCGCGCCAGCCCGCCGCCGGCCAGGTACAGCTCGCCCACCACCCCAAGCGGCACCGGCTCCAGCCGCGCGTCCAGCACCATCGCCCGGGTGTCCGCCACCGGCCGGCCCACGAACACCTGCGAGCCGCCCCGCTCCACGATGGAGTACGTGGAGTAGGTGGTGTCCTCCGTGGGGCCGTACAGGTTCCCCACCTTTTCCACCGTCCCCAGCGCGTACAGCGCCTGCGCGAGCACGCCCGGGAGGGGCTCGCCGCCCAGGTTCAGCGTCCGCACGCCGGGCGGGATGCCGCGCATGCGCAGCAGCTCGGCGGCGGCGGTGGGCACCATGCTGGCGTAGACCACGGGCTCCTCGACGGTCGCCAGCTCCAGCGCGCTCTCCACCATCACCAGCTTGCCGCCCCAGGCCAGCGTCCCGAACACCTCCGCCACCGACACGTCGAAGTTGATGGAGGTGGAGAACAGGACCGCGCCGCGCTCCTCGTCCGTCACGATCTCCCGCAGCCAGCGCAGCAGGACCACGGTGCTGGACTGGCGGATCATCACCCCCTTGGGTCGCCCGGTGGAGCCGGAGGTGAAGATGACGTGCGACAGGTTGTCGGGGAGCACGCCGCTTCGCGGCGCCGCGTCGGATTCGGCCTCCACGGCGGCGCGGGCGGCGTCGAGCGCCAGGACCGGCGTGCCCGCGGGCAGCACCCCCGCGAGGAGGGTGGTGGAAAGGACCAGCGACACCCCGGCGTCCTCCTGCATGTAGCCCAGCCGCTCGCGCGGGTAGGCCGGGTCCAGCGGCACGTAGGCGCCCCCCGCCTTGAGCACGGCCACCAGCGCGACGACCAGCTCGGGGGTGCGCGCCAGGCACACGCCCACGCGGGTCTCCGGGCCCACGCCCAGCCCGCGGAGGTGGTTGGCGAGCCGGTTGGACCAGCGGTCCAGTTCGCCGTAGGTGATCGTTTCCCCTCGGAACGAGAGGGCAGGCGCCGCGGGCGACCTTCTACTCTGTGCCTCTAAAAGATCGCACACTACCTCCCCGGCTGGGTAGTCCCGGCCGGCGGCTCTCCACCCCTCCAGCACCTGCGCCCGCTCCTCCGCCGGCATCAGGGGAAGCTCCGCGACCGGCCGCTCCGGCGCGGCGGCGATCCCCTCCAGCAGCACGCGCAGGTGCTCCGTCATCCGCCCGACCGTGGCCGGCTCCCACAGCGCCGCGCGGTACGACAGCACGCCGTGCAGGCGGCCGCCGCGCTCCGCCATGTTCAGGTGGAGGTCGAACTTGGCGGTCTCTTCCTCGCGCGACAGCGGCTCCACCTCCACCGCGCCCATCTCCAGCTCGCCGCGCTCGGCGTTCTGGAGCGCGAGGACCGACTGGAAGATGGGCGTCCAGCGGAGGCTGCGCTCCACGCGCAGTTCCTCCACCAGCTTCTCGAACGGCACCTCCTGGTGCGCGTACGCTCCCAGCGTCGTTTCCCGCACCTGGCCCAGCAACGCCCGGAAGTCCGTCCCGTCCCGCAGCTCCGTCCGCAGCGCCAGCGTGTTGACGAACATCCCGATCAGGCCCTCCGTCTCCAGCCGCGTCCGCCCCGCCAGCGGCGTCCCCACCACCACGTCGTCCTGACCGCTCCACCGCGACAGCAGCGCCTGCCACCCCGCCAGCAGCGTCATGAACAGCGTCGCTCCCTCGCGCCGCGACAGCTCCGCAAGCGCCGCCGACACCTCCGCCGACAGCGCGAACGGCTGCGACGCCCCCACCTCGCTCATCACCATGGGGCGCGGACGGTCCGTCGGCACCTCCAGCAGCGGCGGCGCACCCGCGAGCCGCTCCCGCCACCACCCCACCTGCCGCTCCAGCGCCTCCCCCGAAAGCCAGGCCCGCTGCCACGCCGCGTAGTCGCCGTACTGGATGGGCAGCGCGGCCAGCCGCGGCGCCTCGCCCCGCGAGAACGCGCCGTACAGCGCCGACACCTCGCGCACCAGCACGCCCAGCGACCAGCCGTCGGCCACGATGTGGTGCAGCGTGAACAGCACGGCGTGCTCCTCGGCACCGGCACGAACCAGCAGCGCGCGGATCAGCGGCCCGCGCGCCAGGTCGAACGGCCGCAGCGTCTCCTCGCCGATCAGCCGCCGCGTTTCCGCATCGCGCGCATCCGCCGCCAGCCCCGACAGGTCGGCCACCGGGAGCCGCAGGTCCACGCGATCGTCGACGACCTGCACCGGCTCGCCGTCCACCACGGCGAAGATGGTGCGCAGGGCCTCGTGCCGGGCGACCAGCGCCTCCAGGCTGCGGCGGAGCGCGCCCACGTCCAGCGCGCCGCGCAGGCGCAGCGGGTGCGGCATGTTGTAGGCGGCGCTTTCCGGCGCGAACTGGTGGATGAACCACAGCCGCTGCTGCGCGAACGACAGCGGCAG
>JBEVLE010000659.1:0-23339 GCA_040509335.1 Longimicrobiaceae bacterium
CACGACGCCGCGCCCCTCGCGGACGCCAGCGCGAGCCCCGCGTGAGGGATTTCGGCCCGAAGGGGCGAGACCCGGCGGGGCTGTTTCCGCCGGGTCTCGACTCCGTTACGCACGGTTGTTTCGTGCGTTACGGAGCCGAAGCCCGACCCCGGCGCCAGCCGGGGGCACGCCCAAACCAGCTGTTGCCTTTAAAGGATGTACCGCCGCAGGTCCTCGTCCTCCACGATCGCCTTGAGCCTGTCGCCCACGGTATCGGCGCCGATGACGATGTTCTTCTCGACGGCGTCGGGGAGGTCGAACAGGATCTCCTCCAGCAGCGTGGTCAGGACGGTGTGCAGCCGCCGCGCCCCGATGTTCTCCATGCGGTCGTTGACCGTGGCCGCCGTGCGGGCGATGGCCTCCACCCCCTCGTCCGTGAACTCCAGCGTGGCCCCCTCCGCCGCCACCAGCGCCCGGTACTGGGTGAGCAGCGCGTTCTTGGGCTCGCGCAGGATGCGGACGAAGTCGCGCTCCGTGAGGTTGGTGAGCTCCACCCGGATGGGGAAGCGCCCCTGCAGCTCGGGGATCAGGTCCGAGGGCTTGGACACGTGGAAGGCGCCGGCCGCGATGAACAGCATGTGGTCGGTTCTCACCATCCCGTACTTGGTCTGCACGGTGGAGCCCTCCACGATGGGGAGGAGGTCGCGCTGCACGCCCTCGCGCGACACGTCCGGCCCCCCCGCCCCGCCGCGCTCCCCGGCGATCTTGTCGATCTCGTCCAGGAACACGATCCCCATCTGCTCGGCGCGCTCCAGCGCCTCGTCCACCACCTCGTCCATGTTGACCAGCTTGTCCAGCTCGTCCTGGAGGAGGATGCGGCGCGCCTCGGCCACGGTGACGCGGCGGCGCTTGGTGCGCTTGGGGAGGAAGTCCTGGAGCATCTCGGTGAAGTCGCCCATCCCTTCCCCGCCGCCCAGCGGCACCATCATGTTCTCCATGGGGAAGCTCTGCTGCACCTCCACCTCCACCTCGCGGTCCTCCAGCTTCTCGTCGCGGAGCAGCTGGCGGAACTTCTCGCGGGTGCGCTCCCGGCGCTCGCGGGTCTCCTGGTCCTCGCCGTTCTCCGCGGCGTCGGGCCTGGCGTCGGCCTTGGCGTCGGCGGCGGGGCGGCGGTCCTCCACCTGCCCCGTGGGGGACACGACGAAGGCGCGCAGGCGCTGCTCCAGGGTGGCCGCGGGATCGGGCTGCTTGGCGCCGTCCTGCACGGGGGGGATGAGCAGGTCCAGGAGGCGGTCCTCCACGCGCTGCTCGGCCACCTCCTGCACCTCGTCCTCGCGCTCGGTGCGGACCATGTTGATGGCCATGTCCACCAGGTCGCGCACCATGGACTCCACGTCGCGCCCCACGTAGCCCACCTCGGTGAACTTGGAGGCTTCCACCTTGACGAACGGCGCCCCGGCGAGCCGGGCCAGGCGGCGGGCGATCTCCGTCTTCCCCACGCCGGTGGGGCCGATCATGATGATGTTGTTGGGGAGGATCTCCTCGCGCAGGTCCTCGTCCACGCGCTGGCGCCGCCAGCGGTTGCGGAGCGCGATGGCCACGGACTTCTTGGCGGCCTCCTGCCCCACGATGTACTTGTCCAGCTCGGCGACGATCTGCCGCGGGGTCATCTCGTCCAGCCAGAGCTCTTCCTCGGGCTTGCCCTCCGGCTGCGTCTCGGGCGTTTCCGGCGCCGCCGGCGTTTCCTGCTTGGCGTCTTCGCTCATCGTTTCGGTCAGTCCTCCAGCTCGAGGACGGTGATGTTCTGGTTGGTGTAGATGCAGATCTCCCCCGCGATCTCCAGGCCGCGCCGCACGATGTCGGCGGCGGGAAGGGGGGAGTGGGCCTTGAGCGCCCGCGCCGCCGCCAGGGCGTACGAGCCCCCGGAGCCGATGGCGACGATGTCGTCGTCGGGGGCGATCACCTCGCCGGTGCCGGAAAGCAGGTACATCTGCTGCCGGTCGGCGACGGCGAGCAGCGCCTCCAGGCGCCGCAGGTAGCGGTCGGAGCGCCACTCCTTGGCGAGCTCCACCGAGGCGCGCGACAGGTTGCCGGGGTAGCGCTCCAGCTTTTCCTCGAACTTCTCGAACAGGGTGAAGGCGTCCGCGACGGATCCGGCGAACCCCGCCAGCACCTTGCCGTCCTTGATCTTGCGGACCTTCTGGGCGGAGCCCTTCATCACCGTCTCGCCCATGGTGACCTGCCCGTCCCCGCCCAGGGCGAGCTTGCCGTCGCGCCGCACGGCGAGGATGGTGGTGGCGTGGAAGGTGGGTATGCTCATTCGGTCGTGTCCAGGTTTTCTAAGCCCGGGGGTGCGCCTGGCGGTACACCGCCTTGAGCCGCTCCCGGGACGTGTGCGTGTAGATCTGCGTGGTGCTCAGGCTCGCGTGGCCCAGCAATTCCTTGACGGCCACCAGGTCGGCCCCGGCGTCCACCAGGTGCGTGGCGAAGGTGTGCCGCAGCGAGTGGGTGGAGACGCCCGAGTCCTCCGAGACGCCGTCCAGCAGCCTGCCGATGACGTTCTGGATCTGGCGCGCCGAGAGCCTGCGCCCCGTCTGCCCCACGAACACCGCCCGCGGGTCGGCGCCGGGGGCGTCCTGCGTCCGGGCGTCGCGCACCTCGTAGTAGCGGCGCAGCGCGGCGATCGCCATGCGCCCCAGCGGGACGATGCGCTCCTTGCGCCCCTTGCCCATCACCCGCGCGCGCTCGGACACCAGGTCCAGGTCGGCGAGGTCCAGGGCGTACAGCTCGGACAGGCGCATCCCGGTGCCGTAGAAAAGCTCCACGATCGCCAGGTCGCGCAGCCCCAGCAGGGTGCCGTGGTCGGCGCGCGCCTCGGCGTACTCGATCACCGTGTCCATCTGCTCCCGCGTCAGGAAGCCGGGGAGCGTGCGCTCGCGCTTGGGGGAGCGCACGGAGCGGGCGGGGTTCGCCTCGACAGTGCCCTCCACGGCCAGGAAGCGGAAGAACGAGCGCACCGCCGACAGCTTGCGCGCGACCGAGCGCTTGGCCAGCCCGCGCCGCCCCACGCAGTCGCCCATGAAGGAGCGGATGGTGAGCCGGTCGATCCCGCCCCACGTCCACTCCGGCGTGCCGTAGTAGGTGGTGAGGAACGCCTCGAACTCGCGCAGGTCGTCCGTGTAGGCGCGCAGCGTCCGCGGGGACAGCTGCCGCTCGCCGCCCACGTAGCGCAGGAAAGCGGCGACCGCCTCGTCCCTCGGCGGGGGCGCGGCGGTCTCGTCGGCGTGTGCGTCCACCCGCGCGGGCGCGGGGGGCTCCTTGTTCCTGCGGGGGCGCCCGCTCACCGCGCGGCCCCCGCAGGCACCTGGACGCCGCTCGCCTCCATCCACGCGGCGAAGTCGGCGCGGGCGCGCTCGGCCAGCAGGGCCCGCTTGCGCACCTTGTCGCGCACCGCCTCCTCCAGCGGGTCCAGCAGCCCGAAGTTGGAGTTCATGGGCGCGAAGTGCCTGGGGTCGGAGTCGCGCAGGTAGCGCAGCAGCCCGCCCAGCATCGTCGTGGGCGGGGGGACCACGGGGTCCATGCCGCGGACGATGCGGTCCAGGTTCACGGCGGCCAGGATCCCGGTGGCGGTGGACTCGGTGTACCCCTCCACCCCGGTGATCTGCCCGGCGAACACCAGCTCCGGCCGGTCGCGCAGCGAGCCGTGGGCGCTGAGGCGCGCGGGGAAGTTGAGGTAGGTGTTGCGGTGGATGGAGCCCCAGCGCAGGAACTCGGCCTCCTCCAGCCCCGGGATCATGCGGAAGATGCGCTTCTGCTCGGGGATGCGCAGCCGCGTCTGGAAGCCCACCAGGTTCCACAGGTTCCCGGCGCGGTCCTCGCGGCGCAGCTGCACGATCGCCCACGCCCGCTTTCCGTCCCACTGCGGCACCGGCAGCCCGATGGGCTTCATGGGCCCGAAGCGCAGCGTTTCCACGCCGCGGTGGGCCATGACCTCGATGGGGAGGCACCCCTCGAAGTAGGGGACGTTCTCCCAGTCGTGCCCGGCGTGCTCCTCGCCCCCCTTGAGCGCTTCCACGAAGGCCTCGTACTGCTCCTTCGTCATCGGGGCGTTCAGGTAGTCGCCCTCGGCCTCTTCCCCCTTGCCCCAGCGCGAGGCGGAAAACACGACGTCGCGGTCGATGGAGTCCGCGGCAACCACGGGGGCGATGGCGTCGAAGAAGGCCAGCCCCTCGTCGCCCAGGGCGCCGCGGATGGAGTGCGAGAGCGCGTCGGAGGTGAGCGGGCCGGTGGCGACGATGGCGGGCCCCTCCGGGAGCTCGCGCACCTCGTCGCGGACCACCGCGATGCGCGGGTGCCCCTGGACGGCCGCGGTCATCCGCTCGGCGAACTCGCGGCGGTCCACGGTGAGCGCGGTGCCGCCGGGGATGCGCGACTCGCGGGCGCACGCCAGCAGCAGCGAGCCGCCGGCGCCCAGGGCGTCCATCTCCAGCTTGAGCAGGCCATGCGCGTTCTGCGGGTCCTCCGACTTGAAGGTGTTGGAGCAGACGATCTCCCCCAGCAATTCCGTCTGGTGCGCCGGGGTGCCGCGGACGGGGCGCATCTCGTGGAGCACCACGTCGTGGCCGCGCTCCGCGAGCTGGTACGCCGCCTCCGAGCCCGCAAGCCCGCCTCCCACCACCGAAACCTTCGCCATCCGCGCTCCTCCTCGTTCCCGCTCGTTCGTTCAGGACGGCTTCGGCCGCCGCGTGCTCTTCTTGGCCACCGACTTCTTGGCGGCCGACTTGGCGACGGCGGACTTCTTGGTCGCCGACTTCCGGGCCGGGGCCTTCCTGGCGGCGGCCTCGCCCGGCGCCTTCGCGCCCTTGGCCGCGGACTTCGCGGGTCCCTTGCGGGCCGGGGCGCCGCGGCCGCGGGGGGGCTTCTTGGCGGTGGCCGCGCGCTCCTTGAGCAATTCCACCACCTGCTCCATGAGCACTTCGTCCACCTCTACACCCTTGGGGAGCGATGCGTTCGTGGAGCCGTGCTTGGCGTAGGGGCCGTAGCGCCCCTCCATGATCACCACCGGCTCCCCGTCCACCGGGTGCGGCCCCAGCTCCCGCAGCGGCGCGGCGGCGGTGCGCTTCCCGGCCTTGGGCTGCGCCAGGATCTCCAGCGCGCGCTCCAGGCCGATGGTGTACACGTCCTCGCCCTTGGGGATGGAGCGGAAGTCGCCCTCGTGCACCACGTACGGGCCGAAGCGCCCCACGTTGGCCTGCACCTCCTTGCCGCTCTCGGGGTGCGTCCCCAGCGTCCGGGGCAGCGCCAGGAGGCGCACCGCGATCTCCAGCGTCGCCCTGTCCGGGCTCATCCCCTTGGGGAGCGAGGCGCGCTTGGGCTTGGGGTTGTCGTCGGTCGCCAGCCCCAGCTGCACGTACGGCCCGAAGCGTCCGTTCATCACGTAGATGGGCTCGCCCGTCTTCGGGTGAGTCCCCAGGCTGTCCGGCCCTTCGGTCTTCGCGCGCACCAGCGACCGCACCTGCGCCTCCGACAGGTCGGCGGGGGCCAGCCCCTCGGGAAGGGTGGCGGTCACCGAGGCGTCGCCGTCGCCGGACTCGATGAACGCGCCGAACTTGCCGATGCGCACCCGCGCCTCCAGGTCCTGGAGCCGCACGGTGGACGCCTCACGCGGGTCGATGCTCTCCTGCCCCGCCCGCACCTTTTCCTCCAGCCCCTCGGGGCCGCTGAAGAATTCGCGCAGGTAGGGGAGCCAGGCGGCGTCGCCCGCGGCGATCTCGTCCAGCTGCTCCTCCATGCGCGCGGTGAAGCGGGTGTCCACCAGCGTGGTGAAGTGCCGCTCCAGGAGCTCGGTCACCGCGAAGGCGGTGAAGGTGGGGACCAGCTGGTTGTCCCTGCGCTCGGAGTAGCCGCGGTCCACGATGGTGCCGATGATGCTGGCGTAGGTGCTGGGCCGGCCGATCCCCTCGGCCTCCAGCGTCTTCACCAGCGTCGCCTCGGTGTAGCGGGCGGGAGGCTGCGTCTCGTGGCCCAGCGCTTCCAGCTCGCGCAGCCGCAGCGCGTCGCCCTTCGCCAGCTGCGGGAGCGGCTCCTCGCGGTCCTCCAGCGCCGCCTCCGGGTCGTCCGAGCCTTCCACGTAGGCACGGAAGAAGCCGGGGAACTCGATGCGGCGCCCCGAGGCGCGGAACACGGCGTCGTCGGCCTGGATCTGCACCGTGAGGAAGGTGAGGCGCGCGTCCGCCATCTGGCTGGCGACGGTGCGCTTCCAGATCAGGTCGTACAGCGCCCGGTCGGTCCCGGTCAGGCGCAGCTCGTCCGCCGTCCTCATCTCGGTGCCGGCGGGGCGGATGGCCTCGTGCGCCTCCTGGG
The DNA here is from genome assembly GCA_040509335.1 of Longimicrobiaceae bacterium. Classification (GTDB taxonomy): domain Bacteria; phylum Gemmatimonadota; class Gemmatimonadetes; order Longimicrobiales; family Longimicrobiaceae; genus JAFAYN01. The sequence goes on from JBEVLE010000659.1 coordinate 6,343, forward strand.
CGCCCTTGCTCTTGGTGGTGAACTGCCGCGGCTGCGGGCTCAGGTACTCGGGGCCGTAGCTGGCGCGGATCCGCCCGCGCGCCGCGGTGATCGCCTGCTCGGACAGGTGGACGGAGTCCGTCCGCATGTAGGTGATGTACCCTTCCTCGTACAACCGCTGCGCGATGCGCATGGTGTCGCGCGAGGACAGGCGCAGCTTGCGGTTCGCCTCCTGCTGCAGCGTGGAGGTGGTGAACGGCGGGTACGGCCGGCGCACCGCCGGCTTTTCCTCGGTGTCCGTCACCCGCCAGGGCACGTCCTTCAGGCGCTCGCGCAGCGCGCGGGCCTCGGCCTCGCCCAGGAGCACCACCTCGCGGTCGGCGCGGAGCCGGCCGGTGGTCTCGTCGAAGTCCTTGCCCGTAGCCAGGCGCCTGCCGGCCAGCGACACCATGGTGGCCGTGAACGCCGCGGCCTCCTTGGCGAGGTGGGCCTTGAGGTCCCAGTAGGTGGCCGAGCGGAAGGCCCGGCGCTCGCGCTCGCGCTGCACCAGGAGCCGCACCGCCACCGACTGCACGCGCCCGGCGGAAAGGCCGCCCGCGATCTTCTTCCACAGGAGCGGCGACAGGGTGTAGCCCACCAGCCGGTCCAGGATGCGCCGCGTTTCCTGCGCCCGCACCAGGTGCTCGTCGATCTGGCGCGGCGAGCGGATGGCCTCGCGGATCGCCTCGGGGGTGATCTCGTGGAAGACGATGCGGCTGATGGGAACGCGCGGGGCGAGCACCTGCACCAGGTGCCAGCCGATGCTTTCCCCCTCGCGGTCTTCGTCGGTGGCGACCACCAGCTCGTCCACGCCGCGGAGCATGGCCTTGAGCTCGCTCACCACCTTGCGCTTGGAGGCGGGGACTACGTACAGCGGCTCGAAGTCGTGCTCCACGTCCACCCCCAGCCGCGCCCAGTCCCTGCCCTTGACGGAAGCGGGGATCTCGGCGGCCGACTCGGGGAGGTCGCGCACGTGCCCCATGGAGGCCGCGACGATGTACCCGTCGGGGAGGAAGCCGCGGATCGTCTTCGCCTTGGTGGGGGACTCCACCACCACCAGGCGCTTCTTCTGCGTGGATGCCATGCTTTCGGTTCGTGCGTGTCGAATCACCCGCGGGGGACGGCGCCGCGCGTGCGGATCTCGTTCTCGATCAGGGAGGCGACGGAAGCCGCGTCCAGCGCGTCGGTGGACACGGCGAAGCCGGCGAGCCGGTAGAGCGGCTCCCGCTCGGCCAGGAGGCGCCGGACCGCGGCGAGCGGGTCCGCGACGTCCAGCAGGGGGCGCCCTTCGCGCCCGGGCCCGGCGCGGGCGAGGACGGTCTCGGGGGATGCCTGCAGCCACACGGCGAGCGTCCCCGGCCCCAGCCGCTCCAGCAGGGCGGGGTTGGTGATCCACCCCCCTCCGGGGGCCAGCACGACGCCCGCCCGCTCCGCCACCTCCGCCGTCGCCTCGGCCTCCAGCGCCCGGAAGCGGGCCTCTCCGTACACCCGGAAGATCTCCGGGATCGTGCGCCCTTCCCGCGCCTCGATCAGCCGGTCCAGGTCCAGGGGCTCCCACCCCAGCCGCCGGGCCAATTCCACGGCCACCGTGCTCTTGCCGGAGCACATGGGGCCCACCAGCACCACCCGCTCCACCGCCGCGGCGGGGCGCTCAGACGGCGGCACCGCGCTCCCGGAGCCGGTCGAGGTAGCCGCCGTGGTTGCGGAGCAGCTCCGCCACGGAGTCGCCCCCGAACTTTTCCAGCACCGCGTCCGCAAGCACGATCGCCACCATGGCCTCCGCCACCACCCCGGCCGCGGGGACCGCGCAAACGTCGGACCGCTCGCGCACGGCCTCGCCGGGCTCGCCGGTGCGCAGGTCCACCGTGCGCAGCGGGCGCATCAGCGTGGAGATGGGCTTCATGGCGGCGCGCACCACCAGCGGGGCTCCCGTGGTGATCCCCCCCTCCAGCCCGCCGGCGTGGTTGGAGCCGCGGCCGTATCCGCCACCCGCCGCGTGCGCCGGGTCGCCCACGATCTCGTCGTGCACCCGCGAGCCGGGGCGCATGGCCGCCTCGAAGCCGAGCCCCACCTCCACCCCCTTGATCGCCTGCACCGACATCAGGGCGCCGGCCAGCCGGCCGTCCAGCTTGCGGTCCCAGGACACGTGCGAGCCCAGCCCCGCCGGGAGCCCGCGGACCACCACCTCCACCACGCCGCCCAGGGTGTCCCCCTCGCGCTTGGCAGCGTCGATGGCGTCGATCATCCGCCCCTCCGCCTCCGGGTCCAGGCAGCGGACCGGGGAGGGGTCGGACGCGGCGTTGAGGTCCTCCGGGAATTCGTCCGGCGCCGCCGCGCGGATCCCGCCCAGCGCCACCACGTGGCTCCCCACCCCGATCCCCAGCTCCGCCAGGAGCCGCTTGGCGACGGCCCCGGCCGCCACGCGCACGGTGGTTTCCCGGGCGGAGGCCCGCTCCAGGATGTCGCGGGCGTCCGTGCGGTCGTACTTGAGCGCGCCCACCAGGTCGGCGTGGCCGGGGCGCGGCAGGTGCACGCGCCGCAGCGCCCCGTCGTCCGCGGGCTCGGCCAGCGGCGCGGCGGACATCGCCACGGTCCAGTTGGCCCAGTCGCGGTTGCGGACCAGGAGCGCCACCGGGGAGCCCAGCGTCTCGCCGTGGCGGACGCCGGACAGGATCTCGGCGCGGTCGGACTCGATCCGCATCCGCCCGCCGCGGCCGTAGCCGCCCTGCCGGCGCTGCAGCTCGCGGTCCACGTGCTCCGCTTCCAGGCGCAGCCCGGCCGGGACTCCCTCGGCCACGGCGACCAGCGCCGGTCCGTGCGATTCCCCGGCCGTGGTGAATCGGAACATGCTCATGCCGACAATAAAACACCGGGGGCCCGGCACGCGCCAGGCCCCCGGAGGGCGGGGCTCCGGGCCTTCCCCCCCGCGGGAGGGCGGCCCGGCGTGTCCTGCCGGCGGCCTACTGCATGTCGGCCGCGGTCAGGTCGATGGCGACGATCCCGGACGCCGTGATGGCGTACAGGCGCACCACCACCCCCGTCGAGCTCCCCGTGGACACCGCCGTCATGGAGCCGGTGACCGGGTTGCGGATGAAGATGCGGCGCACCACCTGGAAGTGGAAGGTGTCGACCACGTCCACGAAGGGCCGCCCCGCCTCGTCCTGGCCGGAAACGAAGGCCAGCGCGGTGTTGGGATGGTCCGGGTGCAGGGTGACGCCCCCCGTGGGCGTGCCGCTCACCACCCGGTTCCCCAGCTGGCGCAGGTCGCGGCGGAAGAAGTAGGTGGCCTGTCCGCGCGCCACCCCCACCGAGCCGTCGCGGTTCAGCGCCAGCCCGATCACCCGGTCCGAGGCGTTGTTCACCAGGTCGCGGGTGTTGCCGATCGACACCACGCTCCCCGAAGCGTTCTCGGCGAAGGCGAGCACCCGGCCCACCGCCCGCTGGCCCTCGCCCACGGCGACGGTCTTGTGGTCCTTGCTGACCGCCAGGAAGGTGGTGTCGCTCAGCCCGATGAACTCCGGGTCCACCGCGTAGTCGATCAGCGCGTCCGAGCCGCTGGCGGTCAGCGCGTCCTGGATCTGCTGGAACGACATGGTCTGCGACGGGTTGCTGGGGAAGCACAGGCTCCCCGGCGTCTGCCCCGGCGCGTGGTCGCAGATCACCAGCTGGTCGTTCGCCTGCTCGCCGCTCCCCTGGATGATCTTGGTGACGTTGTCCGCGCGGCGGACCACGAACTGGCCGGGGACGAAGCCGCGGGCGTACTCCACGAAGATGTCCGTGGAGGAGGCCGCTCCCTGGTTGGTGTATTCCTGCACCGTGCCGTTGGGCGCCGACGCCGTGGGAACCGTGGAGTACACGATGCGCCCGGAGGCCGTCTGCGCCAGGAACTGCGGCCGGTCGGAGTAGTCGCGGTCGGTGATGGTGAGGTCGACCCGCCCCGACTCGTCGATGCTGAACTTGACCACGTACACGACGACGTTGTCGGTGACGATGCGCCGGCTGCGGTCCTCGACGCCCACGCCCGCGGCGCTCACCGGGACCTGCGAGATGCTCCCGGCGCCGCCGCTGTTGGCCACCAGGAGGGTGGCGCTGTCCGGGCTCATGGCGAGCCCCCACGGCTGCGACCCCACCAGCACCGAGCCCGAGTAGGCGAGCGATCCCACCGGGAGCACCTCCACGCGGTTGCGCGAGCGGTTGGATGCGTAGACGCGGCGGCGGTCGGAGACCAGGTCCACCAGGGTGTCGCCCGCGTTGGGGGCGAGCACCGTGCGGCCGCGGACCAGCGACGCCACCGTGACCGCCCCCGCGCCCTGCGCCGCCACCGTCGCGCCGCGGGGACCGGCCCGGCAGGCGAGCGACTGCACCACGCCCGGCGTGGTGGCCGCCGCGCAGTTCCCCGCCCCGTCCTTGGCGAAGGCCACCACCTCGAACGCCACCGTCATGGTGTCCAGGCCGCTCAGGCCCAGCGGGTCCAGCGACAGGCGCAGCGTGCGCGAGTTGACCGGGGCCGCCACCGCCACCTTCTGCGTGAGCACGCCCAGCGTGTCGTCGCGCGCACCGGTGCGGCGGATCGCCACCACCGTGGCGCCCAGCGAGTCCAGCCGCGTCTCGTCGGTCCCCGTCACGGTGACGGTGACGGAGTCGCTGACCTCCAGCCGCGCGGGGACCACGGAGGTGAAGGAAACGCGCGGGAGGACGTTGTCCGCGCCGGCGGCGGTGATGCGCACCCGCACCGGGCGCGCCTCGCCCACGATCCGCCGCCCCGAGGTCGCCGTGGCGACCACATCCAGGTTGCCCTGCACGCCGGCGGGGATCAGCAGCACGATGGTCGTGTCCACCAGCCGCTCCGGCGTCCGCAGCGTCAGGGTGGTGTCGCGCTGGAAGGCGCCGGTGGTGCGGACGCGGATGGAGCCGATCAGGTCCGCCCGGTCCTCCGCGGAAACGCGGATGGGGAGCGCGGTCCCGGCGCGGAACGCCGAGTCCGCCGCGGGCGACACCACCTGCACCCGCGGGCCGCCGATGGCGACCTGCACGGTGTCGGCGCCCACGTTGCCGGCGCTGTCCTTTGCCGTCGCGACCACGTACACCCGGCTCTCGGGGAGCGAGTCGGGGGTCGCCAGGAGGAAGCGCGTCAGCGTCGTGTCCCGGCTGATCCGCCCGATCGAGTCCAGGCGGATGCTCTTCGCGGCGAAGCGCTCCACCGCGGTCTGGGTCCCCAGCGCCGCGTCGCCGCGGAGCGCGAAGCCGGAAAGCTTGACCTCCGTCACCCCGCGGTTGTCGCGCACCCGGAAGCGGGTGAGGACCGAGTCCAGCGGGGCGATGGTGACGACGGTGTCGGGGCTGGGGTACTCGAACTCCACCGTCGGGGCGGCGTTGTCGGCGCCGGTCTGCCCGGTCCCCACGGGCGCGGTGAAGAGGTTGCTGCCGTCGCAGGAGGCGAGCAGGAGGGCGAGGGCGAGGGCCGTCGCCCCGCCGGCGCCCCGTGGCGCGCGGCGGGTCGGGTGGGAGGGGGAGAGGGAGCTCACGCGGGCTCCTCCACGATGTGCGGGGTGACCATGATCAGCAGGTCGCGCTTCTGCTCCTGCTTGCGCGAGGTGCGGAACAGGGCGCCCACGTAGGGAATGTCCATCAGGAAGGGGATCCCGGAGCGGGTGTTGGTGACCTCGGTCACCGTCAGCCCGCCGATGACGGCGGTCTCGCCGTCGCGGACCATCAGCCGGGTGTCGCCCTGCTGCGTCTGGAAGCTGACGCCGATGTCGCCCGCCGCGGCCACGGCCGCGGAGCGCTCCGCGTGCAGCTGCATCAGGACGCGGCGGTCCGCGGTGATGGTGGGGGTCACCCGCAGGCGGATGCCGGTCTCCACCAGCTCCGCCGTGGCGCGGGGGAGGCCCCCGCCGGCGGCGCCGCCGGCCCCGCCGCCCGCCGCCCCGCCGGCCGCGCTCCCCGCGTCCACCACGCGGATGGGGGTGCGCTCGCCCACCCAGATCTCCGCTTCCTGGTTGTCCAGGGTGGTGATCAGCGGGGCGGCCTGCACGTCGGAGAGCTGCGCCGTCTGCAGCGCGTCCAGGAAGGTGATCAGCGTGTAGCGGCCCAGCACCAGCGACATCACCGTTTCCAGCGACGGCCCCACCACGCGGGTGGTGGCGTTGCCCAGCGCGGCGATGGAGTTGCCGCCCAGGAGCACCAGGTTGTCGCGGGTCAGCTCGCCCGTCAGCTCACCGGTCTTGATGTCGGTCTCCGGCACGCCCACCAACCGGTTGAGCGAGTTGCCGCGCGAGTCCTTGAGGTCGTAGGTGACCCCCAGCTCCTCCACGTCGGAGCGGTTGACGAAGATGATCTTGGTCTGGATGGCCACCTGCGGAGTGCGGATGTCCAGCTGCGGGATCAGCGCCTCCACGTTGTTCACCGCGGACGCCACGTCGGTGACGATCAGGGTGTTGGTGGTGGCGTTGGCGGCGATGGAGCCGCGCGCGGTCTTGAGCCCGGCCAGCGTGGTCGCCAGCTCCGCCACCGGCACGTAGTTCACCCGGAAGGTGCGGGTGACCATGGGCTCCTGCTCGCGGCGCTGCGCCAGCGCCTCGATCTTGTCCACGCGGATGATGCCGCTGGGAAGCTCCTCGTAGGCCAGGCCGTTGGCGCGCAGGATGGTCTCCAGCGCCACGTCCCACGGCTGGTTGTTGATCTCCGCGGTGACGCGGATCCCCTCCACCCCGGTGCCCGCCACGATGGAGCGCCCCGCGAACTCGGCGATGCTCGCCAGCACGTCGCGGATGTCGGCCTCGTAGAAGCTCACCGTCATGCGGCGCGCCTGCCGCTGCTGCGGCTGCTGCTGCGGCGCGGAACGCTGCGCCGGCTCGCGGCGGGGCTCCGCGCGGCGGGCGGCCGGCGAGCCCGCGCCGCTGCTCCAGGGCTCGAAGCCCCCGGCGCCGGACGCGAACGAGATGCGCAGCCCCTCGGGGACGCGCGAGATGGTGTAGTCGGCGGCGCGCGCCAGGTCCACCACCACGCGGACCACGTCGGCCTCGTACTGGCTGGTGCGCAGCCCCGTCACGCCGCCGCGGTCGATCCCCTGGTACCGCTCGGTGGGGAGCGCGCTGCGGGCCCCGGCAATGTCCACCACCACGCGGGGCGGCCCCGAGAGCGGGAAGTCGGTCCAGCGGACGTCGCCGCCCGCCACCTCGATGGTCAGCTCCGCCCGGCCCTCGGCGGGCTCCAGACGCAGCGTCGTCACGTCGCCCGATCCCGGGCGCGCCGGCGGCGCGGCCGCGGCGAGCAGGGGGAAGAGGGCCAGGAGTGCCAGCAAGCGCTTCATCGTCCGGTTCCTCTCTGGGCGGTGGTCTGGGGAGCCTGCGTCTGCGGAGCGGCGGGGGGCGGCGGGGCGGGCTGCCCCTGCCCGGCGTCCTGGACCGGGTCCGGGCGCCGCAGCTCCAGGGTCTCGCGCCGGACGACCCCGAACTCGTTCACGACCACGTCCACCCGCTTGGGGTAGATGGCCGCCACGGTGATCCCGCCCACGCGCTCGCCCACCTTGAGGCGGAAGCGCTTCTTGCTGACGGCCTCGGTGAGCACCGCCACGGAAACGCGCGAGTTGGGGCTGTAGATCACCCCGGTCAGGCGCATGTCCTCGAAGCGGTAGCCCAGCTCCTCGGTGGAGAGCAGCGAGCGGAAGGGGTCGGGGCGGGCGCCCCGCGGGTACTGGAAGACCTCGCGGCGATACACCAGCGGCGGGTCGTCGTCCTTGGCCTGCGCGGAGGCCGACCAGGCGAGCGTGCCCAGCCCGGCGGCCGCCACTGCGAGACGCAGGAGCCTACTCGGATTGCTCCACATCGGCTGTATTCTCGGTGGGGGAGATGACGTACGTCTCGATGGAGAAGCGGGCTTCCAGGCGGCCCGCCTGGTCGGGCGAATCGCCCTGCCTCGCGGCGAGGTTCAGGTCCAGCGGGGTCACGATGCGCGGCAGCGAGGCCACCCGGGTGAGGAAGTCGCCGACCGCGTGGTACGAGCCCAGCACCGCCACGTCGTAGACGCGGCGCGTGTAGAAGGGCTCCTCCGTGGCGCCCACGGGCTGGATCAGCGTGACCTCCACGCCGGTGCGCTGCGCCTCGGCGGAGATCGCGTCCAGCAGGTCGGGGAGCTCCTCCGAGGAGGGGATCAGCGCCTCCACCGAGTGGAGCTGGTCGCGGTACAGCGACAGCCTGCGCTCCACCTCGGCGGTGCCGGCGGTGGAGGCCACGGCGCGGGCGGCGCGGTTCTGCGTTTCCAGGTTGGCCAGGCGGCTCTCCATCTCCGCCAGCGTCACCTGCCGCGGCGTGTAGAGGCTGTTGTAGAACAGGTAGGCCAGACCCAGGACCAGCGCGGTCCCGAGGAGCAGCTTGGGGCGCTGCTGCGGATCGATGGGGGGAAGCGCCATGTCTCTACCGGATGGAGATGACGGGGACGGTCTCGACGAACGAGGAGTCCGGGGTCTCGTACCGGGCCTCCAGGGTGAACTTCTGGTACGTGCGGCCGAGGGTGCTGGTCTGCTCGCTGGTCACCAGGGTGACGTCGCGGATGAAGGGCGACGCCTCCAGGCTCTTCATGAAGCGGGTCAGCGCCTGGGTGGAGCCGGTGTTCCCTTCCAGGTTGAAGGCCGGGCCCGAGGGCTTCGGCTTTTCCGCCGCGGCCTTGACCGCGGCCGAGTCGGCGGCGGTCTTGGGCTCCGCCGGCACCGGGGCCTCCTCGGCCTCCACGGCGGCCAGCTTGGTCAGCCAGGTGTAGGGCGGGGTCGCGCGGCTGATCTCGTCCAGGATGTGCGGCCACACGTAGCGCCGCTCGTCCACGCCGCGGATCACCTCGATCTTGCTCTCGATGGTGTCCTGGCGCGACTCCATGGCCTCCACCAGCTCGATGGTGGAAGCGAAGCGCGTGGAGTCCCGCGTCTCGGTCTCGATGCGCGTTTCCACCGCGGCCTGTGCGGTGTTCACGCGCCAGTACGCGAAGCCCAGCCCCAGGAACACCACCACGGCGAGGGTGCCGAGCCCCAGCATGTAGGGGTCGCCCGCGAACTTGGGGAGCGCGGGGCCGCGGCGGGCTCCGCTCGGGCGCCCCGACGGGCGCCGCTTCTTCTCCCCGGCGGGGAGGAGGTTGATCTCGATCAAGGGATTGCTCGCTGGAATCAGGCGGCGGTGCGGAGCGCCAGGCCGACGGGGAGCATCAGCATGGGCGCGAGCTCGTCGACGGGGAAGAGCGTGGTGACTCCCGGCTTCACCTTGAGGCGCTGGAGCGGGTTGGCGATCTCGGTGCGGGCGCGGAGCTGCGTGCCGATCACGTCGGCGAGGCCGGGGATGCGGGCGCCGCCGCCGCACAGGTAGATGCGGCCCAGCCCCTGGGCGCCCGAGTCGCCGATGGACAGGAAGGCGGCGGCGCGCTCGATCCCGGTGGCCAGCTCCTCGCACCCCTCGGTGAGCAGCTGCCGGAACTCGCCGGCCCGCTGGGAGCGGCCCTGGAGCACCGCCTCGGCGTCCTCGGCGGTCAGGCCGTGCAGCCGGCGCAGGTCCTCGCGCAGGCGCCGCGAGCCGAAGGGGATGTCCCGGGTGAGCACCGGGGTGCCGTTCTGGAGCACGTTCACGGTGGAGATCTCGTGGCCCACGTTGACCAGGGCCAGCGTGCCGTCGCGCGACTCCGGGTAGTTGTACTCGAAGGCGTTGTGCAGGGCGAAGGCGTCCACGTCCACCACGGTGGGGGCGATCCCGGCGTCGCGCAGCAGCGCCACCTTCTGGTCCACCAGCTCGCGCTTGGCGGCCACCAGCAGCACGCTCATCTGCAGGCCGTCGTCCAGCGGGTCCAGGATCTGGAAGTCGAGCTGCACGTTCTCCATGTCGAAGGGGACGTACTGCTCGGCCTCCCAGCGGATCACCTCGCGGGCGTCCGATTCCTTCATCCGGTCCATCTGGATCTTCTTGACCATCACGTCGCGCCCGCCCACCGACACGACCACGTTCTTGCTCTTGATCCCGGCGGTCTCGAAGATGGAGCGCACGGTCTCCGCGACCAGCTGCGGGTCCATGATCTCGCCCTCGACGATCGCGTCGGTGATCAGCGGGGTGTGGGAAACGTGCACCAGCTCCGGGGCGCTCCCCGAGTGGTCGACGACCGCCACCTTGATGAAGCCGCTGCCGATGTCCAGGCCGACGGTCGTCTTGCCGCGGCGAAGAAGAGAAACCATGGGGAAAACGATGTGTGTACGGAGCGTGGGCAGGGTCGCCCGCGATCGGGAGAGTTGCGCGGCGGCCGGGGGGCCGCCGTCATGTTTGGTTGGTGTCCGGAAACGATATGGGCTGCGACTGCGGGCGTCAAGGAGATCTGCTGCGGCAAACCCCGGTCAGCGTACCACTTCGAACCACGCGAAAGGTGCAAGTGTGCTGGGTGTCCCCGAATCCGCCGATGCGTTCCTGAATGCCCGTTCGGCCGCCTTGATCGAGCACTTGTTGAACTGCACCGTCACGTGCCCGTTGCCGATGGCGTTGGAGTCCAGGTTGATCACGTTGCCCGCCGGTGTCTCGTAGACGCCCAGGCTGATGATGGCCCCGTTGACCGTGGGGGTGCCCGCCAGGTCGAAGTTGCCCTCCACGATGATGATCCCCTTGAACGACGTGCTGCCGCGCATCTGCACGTGGCCGTTGACGACGATGACCACGCCCGAGTCGCCCAGGAGCGTCACCGGGCCGCCGTTGCCGTCGATCACGGCCACCTTGTCCGTCCAGTCCACGCGCCCGTCGAAGGCGCTGACCGCCGTCCCGAAGCGCGGCCCGAACTTCTTGCTGGCCGGCAGAGCGTCGATGAGGTCGTCCAGCGTCTGCCCGGCGGAAAGCCCCAGCGCGTTGTAGGCGAGCTGCTGGCGCGAAACGCCGGCGACGGTCTTGATCGACGCCCACGATTCCGTGGCGTTCCCCAGCGAGTCCTGCCCGATGAAGTTCCGCATGTGGTTGGAGTTGTTCGCCGTGATGTCCGAGTCGGACGTCTTCTGCACGGCGTCCACCCCGTTGGTGGTGCAGGTGTCGCTGGCCTGGCGCCGCCCGCTGATGGTGAAGGCGTTGCCGTTCACGTCCAGGTCGCCGCCCAGCGAGATGGCGGACTTGATGTTGGTGTTGAACGGGATGGGCGGCGGGGTGGTCTGGGTGACCATGGCCACCACGGCCCGGCCGCGCGCGGTGTTGCCGCGCATGGGCTCGGAAAGGATGGAGAACCGCCGCGTCACCTCCCCGTTGGCCGCCGTCACCGCCGACAGCGTGGTGGTGGTGAGCTGCACGCGCGGGTCCGTGGTGTTGGCGTCGGCGTCGGTGAGCGTGTACGTGCGGACGCCGGTGCTGTCCTGGAGCCGCGCCCCGGCTCCCGCCACGGAGGACAGGTAGCGGTCCACCGCCGCTTCGGCCTGGTACAGCCCCTGGGCGCCGTCGGTGCGCGCCTGGCTGGTGGCCATCTCGGTGGATGAGGAGAGGAGCGCGGCGGTGACCAGGAGCGACACCACCACCAGCCCCATGAGCGCCAGCGGGAGCGCGACGCCGCGCTCGTCCAGCCGGCCGGACTTCACGCGTCGAGAGATCAGGGACATGCCAGGCCTCCAGTGCCGTTCCGAAGGGAAACCGTCATCGAGTCCGTCTGCTGCTGCTGGCCGGTGCTCGCGCTGTACGTGTTGCGGGTCAGGCTGCGGCTCTGCATTGCGACCGCCACCTTGACGCGGGCGATGCGGTTGCGGTTGGCGGCGGTCGCGAGCTCGGCCGCGGTGAGCGCACGCCCCGGGCACAGGTAGGTGAACCGCAGCCCGTCCGACACGCCCGTGCCCGTGGTCAGGAGGGGCCCGGCCAGCGGCTCGGAGTTCCCCGCCCCGCTCTTGCGGCGCACCCAGTAGCCCTTGGGCCCGCCGGTGGAGCTGAGGTCCACGTCGTACTCCACCCGCTGGTAGATGAAGACCGGGGTGCCTTTCACGGCGCTGATGGCGGCCGGGAGCGCGGAGTAGGTGAGCTGCCGCATCACCGCGCCGTTGGTCGTGGGCACCCCGAGCGAATCGGGGCAGGAGCCGTTGGAAAGGGTGTTCGCCGTCAGCCGCGCGGCGACGTATCCGCCGGTGGAGCCCGGGATGGCGAGCCCCCAGCCGGTGTCCGTCGTCAGGTCGGTGGGGAACTCCGAGGGAAAGGTCCCCGGGGGGAACACCACGCCCACCGTGCCGCTGCTGGCGGGCGCGTTCGTGCACACCATCCCCCAGGCGCGCGGCAGCAGGAAGCGGATGCCGCTGGCGGACGCCGACTCGATGCTGCCGGCCGGGAGCGAGCGGATCTCGCTGGTGATGAGCTCCAGCGCGCCGCGGCTGTTCTGCTGCACCTCGGCGCGGGCGCCCTGCAGGGCGCTGAAGCGGCTCTGCCCCTGCACCAGCTGGAAGATCACCGTGGCGAGGAAGCCGGAGATCACCACCGCCACCATCAGCTCGACGAGGGTGAACCCGCCCTGTCCCCGGGCCGGGGAGCGGTTACTGGAAGACATTGCCGGTGATGCGGAGGCTGTCGGCGCGCTTGAGCACGCTGGACGACGGGCTGGGGATGGCGGTGACGCTCACCGCGCGGAGGCGCGTGCCGGTGCCGGTGACGCTGACGCGGATGGTGTCCTTGCGGGTCGTCAGGAACGCCTGGCTTACGTCCGGGAGCGCCGCGGGGCTCGCGGCGGTGCGGAAGCGGCTGAGGGTGCGCTCCAGCGTGTCGCTGGCGACGGCGACCAGGGCGCCCTGCCGCTCGGCGCGGTTGACCATGCGGGACGCGCCCACGCCGAGCGCCTCCAGCCCCAGCAGCCCCACCGCGAGGATCACCATGGCGATCAGCACTTCGATGAGGGTGAACCCGTCCTCGCCCGCGGCGCGGGCACGATCAGTAGTCACGGTAGGTGCGTCCGACGGAGGAGATGGTGACGGAGTCGCTCTTGGAGTCCTTGGTCGCCTTGACCTTGGTCAGGGAGCCCGTCTGGAGGAGACCGCGGGAATCGAAGGTCAGCTGCCCGGTGGCCGGGAGGAGCTGCACGCCCACCGCGTCCCGCGCCAGGTTGACGACCTTGATGGTGTCGTTGGAGCTGGTGGCGGGGGAGCGCGCCACGACGTACTTGGTGGCGGAGGCGATGGAAACGACGGTGCGGCGCCCGTCCCGCACGGCGTACATGCGGGCCAGCGACACGTCGGCCGTGAGCTGATCGATGGCGGCCCGGGTGCGGGCCCGGGTGGTGACGCCCTTCATGGAGGGCGCCGCCAGCGACACCATGACCGCCAGCAGGACCAGGGTGGTCAGGAGCTCCAGCAGCGTGAAGCCGCTCTGGGAGCCGCGGAGGGAGGGGCGTGTGGGAAGCATGCCGCCTCCCTAAGGAAGTTGCGTGCCCTGCAAAAAAACGTTGCGCCGCAACGCTTTTTGCCAGCGGCGCCCCCGCCGGCCGGTGCTACTGTTTGCTGCCCCGGAAATGTTTTCCGCGGTTTTCCGGGCGAAGCCGCGGGTTTTTTCCGGCTCAGTACCAGCGGAAGGTACGCCCCAGGAGGGAGAAGCTGAGCGAGTCCGTGGCTCCGCCGTGCTCCAGGTGGATCTTGCGCCCGACGCCGTCCGGGAGCCCCCGCGAGTTGAAGGTGATGGAGTCCACGGTCCCCAGCCGCAGGCAGGCGGACGCGGGGAGGTCCAGGGTGGTGGTCCGCACGGTTCGCTCGGGGGTGGCACGCACCACGAGGGTATAGGCGGCGACGTGGCACTCGGAGCGGTCGGTGCGCCGCCGGAAGCGCAACACGGTGCGCGAGCCCTCGCGGATGGCGAGCACCCGTGCCTGGTACAGGTCCGCCGCCACCTGGTCCAGCGCGGCCCGCGCGCGCATGCGCGAGGCCGTGGCCCGGAGCCGCGGCGCGGCCATGGACGCACATACGGCGAGCACGACGAGCACGGTGATCAGCTCCAGCAGGGTGTAGCCACGGGTGTCGCGAGCGATGGACATGGGGGAGTAGCGGGAAGGAAATAGTGGACGAAGTGCACGGCGGGAGACGCGAAGGTAAACACAGTTTTTGGCCCACACAATGGTCTAAAGTAATCGCGAAAACCTGCCGATAATCCCCTGTTTTGTGGTCGCCGGACGGCCCTGACCCGGCTCGCCCGAGGCTCGCCATGAGCAGCCTCCGGCCTCCCCGCGCAGATCGCGGGAACGACAAACGACACCGGCCACGGACAGGATTGTCCGCGGCCGGTGTCGTGAAGTCGCGTGAGGGATTACGGCCCGAAGGGGCGAGACCGCGCGGCTGTTTGCGCGGGCTCGACTCCGTCACGCAGCGTTGTTTGCTGCGTTACGGAGCCGAAGCCCGACCCCGGCGCCAGCCGGGGGCACGCCCGAAACCGCAGTTGCAGTTCAGTCCAGCCCGTAATCCTGGACCTTGTAGGAAAGCGCCCGCACCGACAGTTCCAGCAGGTCCGCGGCACGGGTCCGGTTCCCCTGGGTGCGCTGCAGGGCCTTTGCGATCAGCTCCCGCTCCAGCGCGGGAAGACGCCGCTTCACGGACAGGTCCGCGTCGTCGGGGAGGATGTTGAACGGGTGGGTGCCGGAGCGGACGTGCGCCGGCAGGTGCTCCTCGCGGACGTCGCCGCCGGAAAGCACCAGCGCCCGCTCCACCACGTTCTCCAGCTCGCGCACGTTCCCCGGCCAGGGGTACGAGGCCAGCACCGCGACCACCCCGGCGGGAAGGTCGCGCGCGGGGATGCCGAAGCGCGCGGCGTGGCGGGCCAGGAAGTGGCTCGCCAGAAGGGGGACGTCCTCGGGGCGGGCGCGCAGCGGGGGGAGGTGGATCTGGACGACGTTGACGCGATAGAACAGGTCGTCGCGGAAGCGCCCCTCCTGCACCTCCTCCACCAGGTCGCGCGCGGTGGCCGCCAGCACGCGCACGTCCACCGCCACCTCGGCGGAGGCGCCCACGCGCCGCACCCGGCGCTCCTGGAGCACGCGCAGCAGCTTGACCTGGAGCGGGTGGGGGAGCTCGCCGATCTCGTCCAGGAACAGGGTGCCGCCGTTGGCCTCGGCGAACAATCCCTCGCGGGTGCGGTCGGCGCCGGTGAAGGCGCCCTTTTCGTGGCCGAACAGCTCGGACTCCAGCAGGTTCTCGGGGATGGCGCCGCAGTTCACGGCCACGAACGCCCCCTCGGCGCGCGGCGAGGCGCGGTGGATGGCGCGGGCGATGGCCTCCTTGCCGGTGCCGCTCTCGCCGGTGATGAGCACGGTGGAGGGGTACGGCGCCACCCGCCCGGCCAGGTCGAGCGCTTCGCGCATCACCTGGGAGCGCCCCACCACGGCCTCGAAGCCCTGCACCTCGCCCACCTGCTTGCGCAGGCGGTCCACCTCGCGCCGCAGGTGCTCGCGCTCCTCGGCCTTGCGGAGGGTGAGCAGGATCTCGTCGGCGTTGAAGGGCTTGGACACGTAGTCGTAGGCGCCGCGGCGCATGGCCTCCACGGCGGTGTCCAGCGAGCCGTAGGCGCTCATCACGATCACCAGCGCGCGCCCCTCGGCCTCCTGGTAGCGGTCCAGGAACTGGAGCCCGTCCAGCCGCGGCATGCGCACGTCGCACAGGACCAGGTCGGGCGGGTCGGCCAGGGCGGTGCGCAGCCCCACCTCGCCGTCCTCGGCGGTGGCGACCTCGTATCCTTCCTCGCGCAGGAGGAGGGAAAGGGTGTGGCGGAGCCCCGCCTCGTCGTCGATCACCAGGATGCGGCCCGCGCTCACGATGGCTCCCTGCCGGTGGGAAAGGAAAGGGTGAACACCGCGCCCCCGCCGTTGGCGGAGGTGACCTCCACGCGCCCACCGAACTCGGTCACCGTGCTGGCGACGATGGCCAGCCCCAGGCCGGTCCCCTCGCCGGGCTGGCGGGTGGTGAAGAAGGGGTCGAACACGGCCTCCACCAGCTCGGGGGGGATCCCCGGCCCGGTGTCGGCGACCACCACCTGCACGATCTCGTCCCCCGCCTCCAGCCGGTGGGCGTCGCGCTGCGAGCCGTGCCGCGGGCGGCGCAGGTGGCTGTAGTCCACCCCCGGCGGGTCGTCGGCGCGGCGGGGCGGGATGCGCCGCGCGGGCTCGAAGCGGCGCAGCGTGGTGTTCACCGTGAGCACCCCGCGCCCCTCCATGGCCAGCTCGGCGTTGGCCACCAGGTTGACGAACACCTGGTCCACGTCGTGGGCCACGGCGTCGATGAGGGGGAGGTCGGCGGCGAGCTGCAGGCGCACCTCCACGTCGGCGAGGCGCCCCTGCTGCCGGAGCAGCTCCACCACCCGCAGCAGCGAGGCGTTGACGTCCACCGGCTCGCGCTCGCGCTCCCCGGCGTGCGGCCGCGCGTACTGCAGGAGCGAGCGGACGATGCGGTCGATGCGGCGCGCCTCGCGCTCCACGCCGTCCAGCATCTCCGCGTCGCCGCCGCGGCGGCGCAGGATCCCGGCGTAGCCCATCAGCGCCCCCAGCGGGTTCCCCACCTCGTGCGCCACGCCGGCCGCCAGCCGGCCGATGCCGGCCAGCTTCTCGGCCTGCACCAGGTCGCTCTGGGTGGCCACCAGCAGGCGGTTGGTCTCGTCCAGCGAGCGGACGTTCTCGGCCAGCCGGGTCTGGTTGTGGAGCATCTGGTCGGTGAGGCGGTTGAGCGCGGCGGCGAGGGCGTCCATCTCGCGGGTGCCGCCCTCGGGGACGCGGCGCTGGTAGTCGCCGTCGGCGATGGCGGTGGCCGCGTCGGCGGCCTCGGAAAGGGGGCGGACCACCAGCCGCCCCAGCAGGTAGCTCCCCAGCAGCGCGAACACCGCCACGTCGGCGGCCGCGAGGAGGAGGATGGCGCCCAGCGCCCGGCGCGCGCCCATGGCGGGGACGTCGAGGACGGAGGCGGTCCAGAGGGCGAGGACGACGGCCGCGAAGGCCAGGAAGGCGAGGTTGAACAGGACCTCCGCGCGAAGGGAGCCCCGGGACTTCCC
>JBEVLE010000660.1:0-3661 GCA_040509335.1 Longimicrobiaceae bacterium
CTCGAGCATGTCGAAGACGACGATGCCGGTGCGCCGCGGGTCCAGCTCCAGCGGCCTCACAACAGGGTCACCGTGACGACCTTCTCGCGGGTGTACGACAGCAGTTCCTCGAGCCCGTTCTCCTGCCCGAGACCGCTGTTCTTCCAGCCGCCGAAGGGCATCCCGCCCGGGCGCCGGCCGCTGCCGTTGACGTAGACGTAGCCGGCCTCCAGGGCCCGCGCGGTGCGGACGGCGGCGTTCACGTCGTTGGTCCACACGTTCGCGGTCAGGCCGAGCTTCGTGCCGTTGGCCCGGGCGACCATGTCGTCCCAGTCGCGCCAGGACAGGACCGACATGACCGGCCCGAAGATCTCCTCGCGGGCGATGGTCATCTCCGGCGTCACCCGGTCGAAGATCGTGGGGTTCATGAAGAAGCCCCCGCCGCCGTTCACCTGCGGACTGTCGCCGCCCAGCACCAGCTCCGCGCCCTCGTCCCTCCCCGTCTGCACGTAGCCCATCACCCGGTCCAGCTGCTCCTGCGACACCAGCGGGCCCATGCGCGTCGCCTTGTCGAAGGGGTCGCCCGGCGTCATCCCGGCCGCCCGCTTCGTCAGCTTCTCCACCAGCTCGTCGCGCACCCGCTCGTCCACCAGCAGGCGCGAGCCCGCGGTGCACGCCTGGCCGGTGTTGTAGAAGATCCCCATGGTCGCGCCCTTGACCGCCGCGTCCACGTCCGCGTCCGCGAGGACGATGTTGGGGCTCTTGCCGCCCAGCTCCAGCGACACCTTCTTGAGCGTCCCCGCCGCCTCGCGCTGGATCAGCTTGCCCACCGCCGTGGAGCCGGTGAAGGCGATCTTGTCCACGTCCGGGTGCGCCACCAGCGCCGCGCCCGCCGTTTCCCCGAAGCCGGGGACCACGTTGAGGACCCCCGGCGGGAGCCCCGCCTCCTCGCCGATGCGGGCCAGCTCCAGCGCGGTCAGCGGCGTCTGCTCCGCCGGCTTCAGCACGATGGTGTTTCCGCAGGCCAGCGCCGGCGCCACCTTCCACGCCGCCATCTGGAACGGGTAGTTCCAGGGGATGATCTGCCCGCACACCCCCACCGGCTCGCGGCGCGTGTAGTTGAGGTAGGCGCCGGAAACGGGGATCACCTCGCCCTCGATCTTGTCCGCCCACCCGGCGTAGTAGCGGAAGCACTCCGCCGAGTCCTTGATGTCGATGCCGCGCGCCTCGCGGAACGGCTTGCCGTTGTCCAGCGTTTCCAGCCGCGCCAGCTCGTCCGCCCGCTGGTCGATCAGCTCGGCCATGCGGTACAGGATGCGGCCGCGCTCGCGCCCCGACATCGCCGGCCACTTGCCGCCCTCGAACGCCGCGCGCGCCGCCCGGACCGCGCGGTCCACGTCCTCCGCCGCGCCCTCCGCCACCTGCGTCAGCACCTTGCCGGTGGCCGGGTTCACGGTGTCGAAGGTCCTGCCGGAGGCGGCGTCCTGCCACTCCCCGCCGATGTACAGCCGTCCGGGCTTCACCCCGGTCTCCAGCTCGGTCGCCATGTCGGTCTCCAAAAGCAGAAGGCGGGGGAGGGGCCGCCCCGTGCGCACCCGGCGCGCGGCGGTCCCGCCCCCGTCCCTCCCGCGTGGTGGTTACTTGCCCGAGAAGTGCGCCTGGCGCTTCTCCACGTACGCGGTCAGCCCTTCCTTGGCGTCCTGCGAGTTGAAGAGGAGCGCCTGCAGCTCCCGCTCCAGCGCCAGCCCCTGCTCCAGCGGCAGCTCGGCGCCGCTCTGGCAGGAGCGCTTGATGTTGCCCACCGCGAAGGTGGCCTTGTTGGGGCGGGTGAACTGCCTGGCGTACGCCAGCACCTGCTCCAGGAACTCGTCGCGCGAGCCGGCGTCCAGCACCGTGTTGACGATCCCCAGCCGCTCCGCCTCGTCGAAGTCGAAGTTGCTTCCCTCGGCCATGAGCTGGATGGCCTTGCTGGCGCCGATCAGCTTGGTGAGCCGCTGCGTGCCGCCGGTGCCCGGGAGCACGCCCAGCGCCACCTCGGGGAGCCCCACCTTGCCGGCGCCGCGCCGGGCGATGCGCAGGTCCGCCGCCATGGCGATCTCCAGCCCGCCGCCCACGGTGTGCCCGTTGAGCGCGGCGATCACCAGCTTGGGGGTGTGCTCCAGCTTGAGCAGCGTCTCGTTGGCGTGCAGGCAGAAGTAGTACTTCCAGGTGGGGTCGGCCTTCTGCAGCATGTTGATGTTGGCCCCGGCGCAGAAGAACTTCTCGCCGGCCCCCGTGATCACGATCACGTCCACCGCCGGGTCGAAGCGCGCGCGGAGGATGGCGGCGTCCAGGTCGCGCATCATCTCGTGCGTGTACGTGTTGGCCGGCGGGTCCTGGAGCGTGAAGATCGCGATCCCGTCCCGTGTCTCGTAGCCGACCAGGGTGTTCTGCTCGGTCCCGGGGATCTCGGTCGTTGCGGTAGCCATCGTGTCTCCGTTTCTGGGTTCGGTGCTGCGTTCAGGCGTACGACGACCCGTCGGCCTGGGAGCGCCAGATCGACGGGTTGTTCTCGCCGGGGGCGGCTTCCAGCGCGCCCGCGGGAACTTCCGTGCCTTCCTTCAGGAACCCGCCCATGAACAGGCGGCTCATGTGGTCGGCGAGCTGCTCCACCGGGAGGTCCTTCCCCGGACGGTACCAGTTGTACAGCCAGTTCATCATCCCGAAGAGCGAAAACGTCGCCACCCGCAGGTCGACGCCGTTCCCCGGGCCCAGCTCTTCCAGGATCGCCATGGCACGGTCGGTGAGCCGGCGCTTGCGCGCGTTCACCCGGTCCCGGAACTCGCCGGTGAGCGAGTCGGCCTCGTGCGAGAGCACCTTCATCTCCGCCATGTTGCCCACGAAGTAGCGGAGGTGGTTCTCCATCAGCAGGCGCAGCTTGCGGTGCGGGTCGTCCACCCCCTCCAGAAGCTGCGCCAGCGTGTCGTCCAGGGTGCCGAAGGCGTGGTCCTGGATCAGGAAAAGGAGCTCTTCCTTGGAGGTGAAGTAGTAGTAGAGCCCCGACAGGCTCACCCGCGTGGCGCGGGCGATGTCGCGGATGCTCGCCTGGTGGTATCCCTTCTCGGCGAAGATGGCGGCCGAGGCACGGAGGATGCTTTCCAGCTTCTCGTCGTAGGCGGTGCGTGCTTCGGTCATGCTGGCTGAAACCCCGTTTCGTCGTTCAATCGAACGTCCGACTGAACCTATCCGCCGCTCGGAAGGGGTGTCAAGAACGACGCCCGCTTGACCCCCGCCAGCCGCGAGCATACCTTGCGTTTACCCCCCCGCCGCGTCCGGCTCACGAAGCTCCCCCGTGCTCATGCGCTCCACCCGCCCCAAAGGCCTCCGCGCGCTCCTCGCGCCCGCGTGCTGCTGCCTGGCGCTCGCCGCCTGCCAGGACGACCTCACGGGGCCGTCGGCGCAGGCGCACCCCGCCGGCGGACGCATGTGGGTGGCCGTGTCGCCGCCGCGCGGGCTCCCGGACGAGCGAACCTGGCTTCCCTTCCTGTCCGCGCGCAAGGGGGAGCGCACGCCCGCGGTGCTGCGGGTGCAGGCGCTGCGCGAGGACGCGAAGCGCCTGCGCCGCGCCGGCGACCTGGACGCCGCGCTGCGCGCGGAGGAGCGGGCGGCGGAAACCGCCGCGGGCGCTCTGGCCGCGGTCCCG
>JBEVLE010000661.1:0-2726 GCA_040509335.1 Longimicrobiaceae bacterium
CCGCCGCTGCCCGCCCGTCGCGCTCCACCTCCGGGCGTCCGCTCCCGCGGCGCCCCCCGCCTCACCCCGGGCGGGCCAGGTCGGCGCGGACCCGCCGCTTCCGCGCCCGCCCCTTTTCCCGCAGCACGTGCAGCTCCGCCAGGAACGCCCGCGACGCCACCCCGAAGGCTCCCGCGGCGCGCAGCTCCGTCGGCCCCATTCCCAGGAAGTCCAGCAGGGCCCGCCGTAGCGCCGTGTCGGAGGTGTAGCCGCAGGCGCGCGCGACGCTGGACACCGTCCGCGAGGGGTCGTCCAGGAGCTCGGAGGCGAGGAGGACCCGCACCCACGCGAGGAGGCGCCGGGGAGGCGGCAGGTACGACCGCTCGCACCACCGCGCCAGCGTCTTGGTGGCCACCGACAGCGCGCGCGCCAGGTCGGGGGTGTGCCCGCCCGCGGAGATCGCCTCGGCGGAGGCCATGAGGATGATGCGCCCCCGGCCGCCCAGGTGCGAGGGGAGGATCCGCCGCAGGAGCGACTTGAGGAAGCGCCCCTGGGCCTGGCGCAGGATGCGCCGGATGGCCTGCGGGGTGTCCTCGGTGCCGATGAGGATGATCTCGGAGATCCCCAGCCTTCCCAGCGCCTGCACGTCCTCCTCCCCGCCGCGCCGGGGCTTCAGCCCGGCGACGACGCTCGCCCAGGGAAAGTCCCGGAGCACGGCACCCAGCTGCGGGGCGAACTCGCCGTCCGTTCCCCCGAAATACGGGTCGACCACCACCACCACCGTCGGCGGGGCGTCGCGCATGGCCTCGCGGAGCGGCTCCCACTCGGAAACGGACCAGCAGGCAAAGGCGGATCCCGCCTGGATGAGCCGGTTCCGGAAGGCGCTCTCGGGGTGCAGCAGGAGAAGGGGCCGACTGCCTGTACGCATGCGGGGCGTTATCTACACGTACATTTTACGGACATCGGTTGACACCGGGGGAGCCGGCGTCCACTTTAGCGCTCGTCCAAACCGCAGTCCGACACTGAACCATTTCTCTCACAAGGATTTACAATGAAAATTGTACGCCTGGTCCTGCTGCTCGCTTTCGTCGGCGTTTTCGCGGCGTGCAACGGAGCGGCGATCACGGAGCCGGAGAACACCGCCACGGCCGCCGCGCCCCGGTTCGACGGGACCAGCACGCCTCCGGACACGTCCGGCCTGCATTACAGCGGAGGCGTCTTCGGCTCGGGCACCTGACCGCGGCGGACCCCGGCGGCCGGGGGCTCCCACGCACGGCCCGCCCGGGCGAAGCGTCGGGCCTCCATCCGGCTACCGGCTGCCGGCCAGGGCGACCAGCGAGGTGACGAAGTCGTCTGCGAGCGCTTCGGACTCGGCGGCGGGGGTGCCCGACGAGACCGGGTGCACGGGGGCCGATGCCGCCTGCGCGAGGGTCGCCTCCAGGAGCCGCTCCGCTTCGCTGAGCACGTCGGTCTCGCCGCGCTGACTGGCGACGGCGTGCGCGTGGCGGATCGCGGATTCGGCACGGCTCCACTCTCCCAGCCGCAGGGCCCCCTGCGCCAGGTGGAGCATGGCCGGGGGAACGGTGGTCACCGCGTCTCCGAGCTGCCGGGCTAGCTGCCAGACTTCGCTCCACGCTTCCTCGAAAACGTCCCTCAGGCCGCACTCGCCGGCTCCGCGCCCGATGCTTCCGAGCACCAGGATCCGCCCGTCCGCCTGGGTGAAGTGCGGCAGCAGCGCCCGGAACACGCGCAGCGCTCGCCCGAAGTGGCCGTGCTCGTGCCAGAAGTAGGCGGTGTCGTGGGCGAGGGTGGGGATGTTGGCGTGGCGCGGCCCGTAGGCGCGGAACGCCTTGCGGGCGTTGATCTCCGCGCCGGCCGTGTCGCCGGTGAGGATCGCCATCGCCAGCAGGTCGTGGTAGGCCCGCCCCTGGATCTCCTGGAGACCGTGGCGCCGGCTCACGCGCAGCGCCTTGGCGTGCTCGCGCTTGGCGAGGGCGTACCGGCCCTGGTGGTAGTAGTTGTTGCCGAGAGCCAGGTATGCGGTCGCGTGCGCGTCCCAGTCGCGGTTGCGGCGTCCGACCGTGCTGGAGTGGCGGAACCACATCTCGGCGATGTCCCAGCTCGCGCGCCGGCGGGCGACGAAGCCGGCCCGGTACGCCAGCCGGGGGTCGTTGGGCGAGCAGGTCGCGGCGGCCTGCATGAAGCGCAGCGCGGTGGCCGGAGCGTCGCCCCGGGTGTCCGCCCACTCGCCGATGCGCATGCAGGCGTCGGCGATCCCCTGGGGATCTCCCCCCGCGGGATCGTCGAACAGCCCGCAGACGGCCTCCAGCGCGGGGCGCAGCTCCCGTGGAACGGCGCTGTCCCTGAGCAGGCGCCTCGTTTCTCCGCCGGCCCCGGGGGGGAACAGGCCCGGGTGCTCGGCCGCCGGGGTGAGGGCCCAGGCCATCACCCCGCGGTACACCTGGCAGAGGGAGATCGCGGGGACCGCGCCCGCCTCGGCGAGGATGTCCGCGCCCTCGAAAAAGTCGTTCGAACGTACAGCCGGGAGGGAAAGGCGGAGGAGGTGGGTGGAGCCGCGTGCGGCGGCTTCGCGCTGGGAACGCTTCATCGTGTGCTCCTGGGGGACGTCTTCGCGGCGGGGGGCCGGACCCGCGCAAAGTATTTCTACAGCTATTTTATACGCAAAGCAACCAGCAATCCATAGTTTGATCGCCGGGCGGGCGAAAAAGGCGGGTGCCGGGGCACCC
>JBEVLE010000662.1:0-5123 GCA_040509335.1 Longimicrobiaceae bacterium
CGGCCGGCCCTCCGGGGCCGCAGGGGCCCGCGGGCCCCGCGGGGACGGGGAGCGCGGTGGACACCACCTGGCCGCACGTCACCGGCGTCTCCTGGCCGCACGACGGCAAGCTCACCGCCGCGCAGGCGGCGGAGCGGCTCAGGGCGATCACCTTTCAGCTCGCGGCGCCGCTGCACCCGGACCTGGTGGCCGCGACGCCGGACGTGGTGCAGGTGTGGGTGGAGAACTCCAGCGCGCAGGCCATCCTCCCGGTGCTCAGCCTGGCCGGGACGCTGAAGCTGGACGGGCAGACGGTCAGCTGGACCACGTCGCACGCGGCGGACGTGCTCACCAAGACGCTCACCGTGGGGGCGCGGGTGCTGGTGCGCCTGCACTGCGGCGTGCTCTTCGACGCCAAGAAGCGGCCCTTCTCCTCGACCGCGGCCGGGCTGACCGGCATCGCCGCGCCCACCTTCCCGGGCGGCGTGCTGGAAAGCTGGTTCTCCATCGCCGCCGTCCGCATCGACCCGAACATCCTCACCCGCGCCGAACGGATCAACCCGTTCATCGTGCGCTGACCACCGACCGCACACCAGGGCCATGCACACGCTGATCCGGTCCGTGCCGCTCCGGCACCTCCTCCTCCAGGCGGCGCCCTCGGGCGCCGCCGCGCTCGTCGTCGCCGAGCAGTTCTACCACTGGCACAGCTTCACCCTGGAGTGCGCCGGCTTCCTGGCCACCTGGTACGTCCTGGACCTGGGGCTCGCGGGGGCGCGGCGGCTCCTGTCCGGGCGGCGGACGTAGGCCTGCTCCGCCCTGGGGCCCGCGCGCCCCACTGTGGAGCCCGTGTCCCCATCTTCGCGTCCATCCGCCGCCGCACTCCGCCGCGCGGCCGGGCGGAATTCCGGGGAGCGACAGGCGTTCCGGCGCCGCCCGGGCGGCGGCCCGCCGGGGTATGCGCCTTGCCCCGGAGGGCAGGGCTGGCGCGCCGCGGGGGAGCGGGTCCCCCCCCGTCCCGCCCCCGCCCGTCCGTCCGGCTCCCCCGGGACCCTCGCGCCACCGTCACCTCCAGAGGGTCCATGCCCAGCCCAGACCTCACGGCCGCGATCCAGGCGGAGATCCGCGGCAACGTCAGCGGCCAGGTGGCCGTGGGGACGCACATCCTGCAGATCGGCGACGTGCACGGCGGCGTGGTCAACGTGGCGCTCCCCGAGCAGCGCCCCGTGCCCCGGCCGCGCGCCGCGCCCGTCCTCCTCCGCCCGCGCCCCTTCCCCGGCTTCCTGGGACGCGACGACGAAGTGGAGTCCGCCGTGGCGGCGCTCCGCTCCGCGCGCCCCGTGCAGCTGTCCGGCCCCCCCGGCGCCGGGAAGACCTCCCTCCTCCGCCACCTCGCCCACCACGCCGTCACCGCGGACTTCCCGGGCGGCGTCGCCTTCCTGTCCGCGCTGCGGCAGGGCGCGGACGACCTCCTCCAGTCGCTGTTCGAGGCGCTCTTCCAGGCCGACGCCCCGCTGAAGCCCACCCGCACCGAGCTGAGCCTCCTCCTGCAGGGGTGGCAGGCGCTGGTGGTGCTGGACGACGTGGAGCTGCCGCGCGAGGAGGTGGAGCGCATCCAGAACACCGCGCCCGGGTGCACCTTCCTGTGGTCGGCGCCCGAGCGGCAGGGGTGGGGCGAGGTGCGCGCCCTCCCGCTGGCCGGGCTTTCCGCGGCCGAGGCGCGCGCCCTCGTGGAGCGCGAGCTGGAGCGCCCGCTGGACGCCGCCGAGCAGGCGGAGCTGGACGCGCTCTGCGAGGCGACCGGCGGCTACCCGCTCCCGCTGCTCCAGTCGGCGGCGCGCGTGCGCGAGGACGGCGTGTCGCTGCACGACGTGGTGGAGCGCCTGCGGGCGGCTGCCGCGCCGGGAGCCGCGGCGGCCGGCACCGACGCCGTGGCGGAGCTCCCGGGGCCGCGCCGCGAGCTGGTGGTGCTGCTGGCCGCGCTCGGCGGCGCCCTGGTGCTGCCGGAGCACGCGGCCGCCGTCGCGGGCGTCCCCGGGGCCGCCGAGGAGCTGGAGGAGCTGGAGCGGCGCGGCCTGGTGCAGCGCCAGGGGGAGCGCTTCCGCGTGCTGGAGCCGCTCGCCGGCGCCGTGCGGGCCCGGTGGGACGGCGCGCCCTCGCGCGAGCGGGCGCTGGCCTACTTCACCGCGTGGGCCGAGCAGCAGTGGAACGCCCCCGCGGAGATCCTGGAGGAGAGCGACGTCCTCCTGCTCCTGCTGGAGGAGGCGGTGGAGGCGGGCGCGTGGCCCGAGGTGCTGCGCCTGGGGCGCCGGGTAGAGGGCGCGCTCGCCCTCGCCGGGCGGTGGGACGCCTGGAAGCGGGTGGTGGAGTGGCTCCGCCTGGCCTCCGAAAAGGCCGGCGACCGGCGCGGGGTGGCGTGGGCGCTCCACCAGCTGGGCACGCTGGCCCTCTGCGCGGGCGACACGGCGACGGCGCAGGCCGCGCTGACGCAGGCGCTGCGGGAGCGCGAGTCGCTGGGCGACCGCGAGGCCGCTCGCGTCACCCGCCACAACCTGGACCTCCTCGCCCCTCCCGTCCCCGGGCGGCCCGAGCGGGAGGCCGACCGCGAGGCCGGCCGGGTGCGCGAGGCGGTGCGCCGCTCCCGGAAGCCGCTCGTCGCCGCAGCCGTCGTGGCGACCCTGGGCGTGGGGGGCGTCGTTTCCCTGCTGAGCCGCGAGCCCGACCCGCCCCCGCCGCAGCAGCGGCAACGGCAGGAGCAGGAGGAGGAGCAGCAGCCTCCGCTGCCGGTGGTGGAGCTGGCTCCGTCGGTGCTGGCGTTCGGCGAGCAGGCGGTGGGGAGCGCCAGCCCACCCATCGTGGTGCGTCTCACCAACCGCGGCCGGGACGGGCTCCCCATCGCCGGGGTGTCCGTGAGCGGCAGCGACTTCCGCATCGCCGACGACGGCTGCTCCGGGGCCGCGGCGCTGGAGCCCGGCGGCGAGTGCAGCCTCAGCGTCCTGTTCACCCCGGCGTCCTCCGGGCCGAGGGACGCCCGCATCGCCGTCACCGACGCGGCGGGGAGGACCGTCAGCGACGTCCCCGTCACCGGGAGCGGAGCGCCCGCCCCCGTGGACCCGAGTCCGCCGCCCGACTCGGCCGTGGACACGACCGACCCCGATCCCCGTCCTACGCCGCCGCCCCCGCGGCTGCGGGCCGACCGCCGCTCGCTGGCCTTCGGGGCGCAGCGGGTGGGCGGGGCCGGCGCCGAGCGCAGGGTGCGGGTGTCCAACGCGGGCGGGAGGCCGGCGCGGGTCACCGGCGTGCGCCTGGAGGGCGGCGGGAGCTTCCAGCTGGCGGGGAGCGGCTGCCAGGGCGCCGTGCTGGACCCCGGCGAGGGCTGCACGGTCACCGTCCGCTTCGCCCCGGCGTCCGCGGGGCCGCGCACCGCCGCGCTGGTGCTGGAGCACGCGGCGGAGGGCGGACGGGTGAGGGTGGCGCTGAGCGGCGAGGGGGAGGAGGCGCCCCGGCCGCGGAGCGTGGCCACGGCGGCGGTGTCGCCCGCGGAGGGCGTGGACTTCGGCGAGCGCGAGGTGGGCGGGTCTCCGCTGGTGCGCCGGGTGACGGTGAGCAGCCGCGGGAGCGCCCCGCTGGCGGTGGGGGACGTCACGGTGCGCGGCGCGGCCGCGGGGGACTTCACCGCCACCGCCCCGTGCGCCGGCGAGGAGGTGGCGCCGGGGGGCAGCTGCTCCGTGGCGGTGCGCTTCGCGCCCTCCGCCGCGGGGCGCCGGTCCGCCGAGCTGCTGGTGCGCAGCAACGACCCCGCCGGGCCGCGGCTCGTGCCGCTGGCCGGCGTGGGGACCACGCCGCGGATCGTGGTCGAGGAGGCCCGCGCCGACGCCCGGCTGAGCCCCGAGCGGCTCGACTTCGGCGAGCGCCCCGTGGGGCCGATCCGCGGAGGGAGCAGCCTGGTGGACGCGCTCGCCAGCGGCGGGCGCATCCTGACCATCCGGAGCACCGGGGGCGCCCCGCTGCGGGTGAGCGCGGTGAGGTTCGAGGGCGAGCACGCGGGCGACTTCAGCGTGGGACGGGGCCCGTGCCGCGAGCCCGTCGCGCCGCGGAAGAGCTGCAGCTTCCGCGTCAACTTCGCCCCCGGCGCGCTGGGCGGGCGGCGCGCGACGCTGGTCGTGGAGGACAACACCGCCGCGTCCCCGCGCCGGGTGGCGCTCGGCGGGACGGGCGTGAATGCTCCGCCCCCGCGGGACACCGACGCTCCGCCGGCCCCGGCGCCCCGGGGGCTGGGGAGCCCGGACCCGGGCCGCGCGCCGACGCTGTGCCAGGGCGAGGGAGGCCGCCGCATTCCCCTGCGCTGGGGGGCCGTCTCCGACCCCGGCGGCCGGGTGTCGTACAGGGTCGTCTTCGAGGAAGGGCCCACCGGCGGCGCGGGCAACCCGGGGTTCCTGAACACCACCGAGACCACGGTGTCCGTGCCGGGGCTCTTCCCCGGGCGGAGCCTGCGCTGGAACGTGCGCGCGGTCGACGCGGCCGGCAACGAGAGCAGTCCCTCGGCGTGGCTGCACGTCACCTGTCCGGCCACACCCGTCATCCGCTGAAGGAGGAGAGATGAGCGATTCCACGCAGGGGGGAGACCGCATCACCGGCACGGTCACCGGCGACGTGAGCGGCCAGGTGGCCATCGGGTCGGGGATCCGGCAGAGCTGGACGGTGGGCGCCCCGGAGCGCCCCACCGAAGACGAGCTCGCCGGCCTGCGGCAGGCGCTGGAGGAGCTGCGCGCGCAGGTCGCCGCCGCCGCGCCCACCCCCGAGGTGGAGGCCGCCGCCGCGGAGCGGGTGTCGGAGCTGGAAAGCGCGGTGCTGCCGGCGGAGGGCGGCGAGCCCGACCTGACGACGATGGAGTACGTGAAGAAGTGGTTCGTCAAGAACCTCCCCGCGCTCGCCGGCTCGGTGACCAGCCTGGTGGTGCACCCGGTGGTGGGGAAGCTGGTGACCGCCGCCGGCGACGCCGCCGTGGCCGAGTTCAACCGCCGCTTCGGCAAGTAGGGACGGCAGGCCCCCTCCCCAAACCCCTCCCCCGCAAGCAGGGGAGGGGCTTTTCTCGTCGTGCTCCCCCTTTCCCCCGCTTGCGGGGGAGAGGGGGGCGGGGGGTGAGG
>JBEVLE010000663.1:0-7411 GCA_040509335.1 Longimicrobiaceae bacterium
CAGCTTGCGGTACGAGCGCTCCAGCGCGTCGTTGGCCTCCTTCAGCCGCAGGAGCGAGCGGATGCGGGCGACCAGGACAGGGCGGTTGAACGGCTTGGTGAGAAAGTCGTCGCCGCCGGCCTCGATGGCCTTCACCTTGTCGTCGGTGTCGGAGAGGGCGGTCACGAAGACGACGGGGATGCCGGCCGTCGCGGCGTCCGCCTTCAGGCGGCGGCACACCTCGTAGCCGTTCATCCCCGGCATCATCACGTCCAGCAGCACCAGGTCGGGCGAGCGCTCCCGGGCCGCGCGGAGCGCCTCCTCGCCCGAAAAGGCGCCGGTGGTGCGGTAGTCCATCGCCGCCAGCAGGTCCGAGAGCAGCTCGACGTTGACGGGGTCGTCGTCCACGACGAGCAGGAGCGGGGCCTCGGTGCTCACCGCCCCAGCAGCGTCAGGGACAGCGTCATGCGCCAGTACGACTCGTCGAGGACGCTGTCGCCCCCGCCGCGCCACCCGCGCTCGCCCCCCAGGTCAACCTGCGCCGCGCCGCCGGCCAGCCGCGCGCCCAGCCCCGCGGTCAGCGCCTTCTCGCTGGGGAAGGCGGCGTCCGCGCTCGCCGGTCCCCAGCGGAAGGGGAGGGTGGCGTACCGCGCTCCCAGCCGCAGCGGGAAGGAGCGCTCCTCGGGGGTGGACGGGCCCAGCTCCACCCCGCCCGCCACCATCCACGAGTCCCGGGCGCCGCCCACGCGCGCCAGGTCCTCGTCGGCGGCGGACCACCCGGCCCACTGCGCGTTCAGCACCACCAGCGCGCCGGGGGTCACCCGCCCGCTCGCGCCCACGTCGAAGGTGAGCGGGAGGGTGTAGTCCCTGCCCACGGACACGCTGTCGTCGTCGCT
The DNA here is from genome assembly GCA_040509335.1 of Longimicrobiaceae bacterium. Lineage (GTDB taxonomy): Bacteria > Gemmatimonadota > Gemmatimonadetes > Longimicrobiales > Longimicrobiaceae > JAFAYN01. The sequence continues at coordinate 876 of JBEVLE010000663.1, forward strand.
GGCCGGGCGCCCCTCCAGGGTGCCGCCCGCCGTCACCGACGCCGCCAGGTTGAGCGCGTCCGTGGGGACCCAGCGCACCCCCAGCGACGCACCCAGCGCGCGGTACTGCCACTCGGTGGTGTACGAGGTCGCGAGCAGGTCGGTGCTCCCCGGCACGGTGTCGCCGCGCGCGAAGCGGCGGCTCAGCGTGTCGCGCACCGAGCCGGTGTACAGGTCGCCGCCCACGCCCACCGAAAGGCGCTCGGTGAACGAGTACGCTGCCCCCGCGCGGATCCGCGTGACCCCGCCGCGCGAGGTGAAGCGGTCCACGATCGCCACGTCGCGCCCCGGGAGCGACAGGGTGTCCTGGTTCTCCACCGCCCAGGTCTGGTCCAGGTACGAGCCGAACCCCGCCGAAAAGGTCCACCGGGTGCCGAACGGGAACACCGCGTTGAGGAGCGGGAAGCGCGCCGTGCTCCCGTCGCTGTCCTGCCCCGGGAGCGAGCTGGTGTAGAAGTCGGGCTGGAAGGCCACGGTGATCGCCGGGGCCGGGAGCGCCGAGATCGCCGCGGGGTTGATCAGCGAAAGGCCGCCGCCGGGAAGCGCCAGCGCCGCGCCGCCCAGCGCGCGGGCCCGCCCGTCGATGGGCGGGTTGACGTAGCCCAGACCGCGGCTGGCGAGGAGCGACTGCGCCGCGGCGGGCGCGCTCCCCGCGAGCAGCGCAGCCGCGGCGAGGAGGAGCGCGGCCGGGCCGCGAACGGTGCGTGTGTGCATGGGTCTCATGGAAGCGCCGGCCGCGCGGGAAGCGTGTAGACGATGCGCAGGCGCGGCGCCGCGGTGAACCACGCCGCGCCGAAGCTGAGGGACCGGGGGACGCCGAAGAGCGTGCCCGGGTCGCTGAGCAGCGCAAGCGTGAAGCGGGTGGTGTCGCTGGCCACCTGGTTGCTGGCGAAGCTGGTCAGCGGCACCGCCAGCACCGAGTCGGCCGGGACGAAGCGCGATCCCCCGTACACCGGCCGGCTGTTCAGGTCCAGCCCGATGATCTCGTTGACCACGTCGCCCAGCGGGGCGCGGCGCCCCAATTCCGGCTCCGCCACCCGGCGCAGCGCGATGGGCACCGGCGCCACGGCGCGGAAGCCGCCCGGCACCGCCGTGGGGGTGAGCAGGAGCGACACCTCGTTGAGCGTCACCTCGCGGGTGGACACGCGGGCGCAGGTGCCGCTCTGGCACCCGGGGAGGGTGCCGGGCAGCTGCACCCGGAGCAGGGTGCGCGCCGAGCGGATCCCCCCCGCCTGGAGGATCCCGGCCGCCGGCGAGGGCTGGTCGGGGTCGAAGACGAACCGCGCCGAAGTCGGCGACACGTTCACCGCGAGCACCGTGTCCGGCGACGCGCTGCGGGGGTGCGCCCCGGTGCGGAGCTGGATCCCGCCGGCCAGGAGCTGCACGCGCCCCTGCGCGCCGCTCGCGGTGATCAGCAGCCCGGGAAAGCCGGTGCGCGCGATCCGCTGGACGGCCAGCGAGTCCAGCGCGAACACCACCGAGTCGCCCGCGGCGCGGGCCCCGGTGCTCAGCGTGGCGCTGGAAAGGAGCACGGCGCGCGAGCCGCCCGGCTGCGTCCAGCGCACCTGCCCGCCGGTCGTGTCCACCGCGAACGCCCACGAGACCGTGGCCGGATCCCACGCCTGCCCCACCTCCCAGAGCTGCAGCTCCATGGGCCCGGCGGAGGTGGAAGCGACGCTGTCCAGCCGCGCCACCAGCGACCCGCGGCCCAGCGTGGCGAGGGTGTCCGACTTCGCCGTGCCGCCCTGGGTGTAGCTGAACGAGGTGGGGAACGCGGCGAGCGCCACCAGCGTGTTCGCCTGGAGGCTCCCGTCGAAGCGGTTCGCCACCAGCTGGTAGTCCGTGTCGCCGGCGCCGGAGTACCCGGTGAAGCTGCCGAGCTGCTGGAAGAAGCTGTCCGCCGGGAGGACCACCTGGAAGGTGGAGGGGAGGCTCCCCGGGAAGATCTCCCCGCCGGTTGCCGTGGGGGGGTCGTCCGTGCAGGCGACCGCCGGAAGGGACAGGAGCGTGGCGCAGGCCAGCGCCCTCCCGAGGCTGAAACGACGTCGCATCAAGTGATCCGCTCTGGAATGTTCTCGCGCGGCGGGACCATGGGTCCGCCGCGCCGGGGAGCCGCGGGGCGCAGGGCCTCGCGGCTCACGGGCTCCCGGCCTGCAGGTAGACGCGCGGGAGGCGCCGCGTGAGCCCGGTGAGGATCTCGTACGAGATGGTCCCGCACCGCTCCGCGACCTCGTCCACCCGGATCTCCTCGGCGCCGTCCCGCCCGATGAAGGTCGCCACGTCGCCGGCACGCACGCCGGGAACGCGGGACAGGTTTAACACCGTCACGTCCATGGAGATCCTTCCGACGATCGGGACGCGCGCTCCGCGCACGATCGCCTCGCCCCCGGAGGCCCCCAGCGCGCGCCGCAGCCCGTCGCCGTAGCCGATGGCCGCCGTCCCCCACACCTCGGGCCCGGAGGCCGTGTAGGTGGCGCCGTAGCCCACGCTCGTCCCCGCGGGCACCTCGCGCACCAGGGCGAGCCGCGCGCGCACGGAAGCCACGGGCTCGGGATGCACGTCGGCGCCGGCCATCCCCCCGTACAGGAAGATGCCCGGCCGGACCAGGTCGCACCCGTAGCCGGCGCGGCGCAGGGCGGCGGCGCTGTTGGAGGAGTGGACCACGCGGGCGGGATCCCCCTCCGCGGGCGCCGGGAGGAGGGACAGCGCGTGGCGGAAACGCTCCCACTGCCCGTCGGTCGCGGCGAGGTCGGGCTCGTCGGCCGAGTGGAAGTGGGTGAAGCACCCTTCCCAGCGGAGCCGGCCCGCCGCGATCCGCGCGGCCTCGGCGCCCCACGCCGCGGCCTCCGCCCAGGGGAGCCCGGCGCGCCCCATCCCCGTGTCCACCTCCAGGTGGAAGGGGAGCCGGCGCCCTCCCGCCTCCGCCAGCTCCGCCCAGCGCCCGAGCGCCTCCAGCTCCGAGACGGAGGGGGTCAGTCCGGCGCGCGCGACGCGGGGGAGCTCGTCCGGCGGGGTGGGAGCGGCGAGCAGCACCCGCCCCGTCCACCCCGCGTCGCGCAGCGCCTCGCCCTCCGCGACGGCCGCCACCCCGAAGGCCCACGGCCCGTCCGGCGCCAGCTCGCGCCGCAGCGCGTCGGCCACGGCGCGGATCCCCAGCCCGTAGGCGTCCGCCTTGACCATGGGGACCACCGCGGCGCCGGGGCCGACGGCACCCTGCACGCGGCGCAGGTTGCGGCGGAGCGCGTCCAGGTCGACGTCGACCCACGCGCGGGAACGGAGAGGCGTTGACGGACTGGACACAAGCCGAGTAGTATAGGCCGACCGTGGAGACCACGCAAGCAGAAAACCCGTCCCCTCGCCCCGCTTCCGTGGGCGTCCTCGACCGTGCCCTCGGGCTGGTCGAGTTCCTGCGCGCCCGCTGCCCCTGGGACGCGGCCCAGACCCCGGCGTCGCTCCAGCCGCTGCTGCTGGAGGAGGCGCACGAGGTGGCGGACGCCATCGCCGCGGGCGACGAGCCCGGCCTCCGCGACGAGCTGGGCGACCTGCTGCTCAACCTGGCCTTCCAGGTGGTCCTCGCCGAGGAGCGCGGGGCCTTCGGGCGGGACGAGGTGGCCGCCGGCCTGGAGCAAAAGATGCGCCGCCGGCACCCCCACCTCTTCGGGCTGGGGGAGGCGGAGCCGTGGGCCGAGATCAAGGCGCGGGAGCGGGCCGAGCGCGGCGGGGGAGAGGGGCTGCTGGACGGGCTCGCCTCGGGGATGGACCCGCTGCTGCGCGCGTACCGGATCCAGGAGCGGGTGGCGGAGGTGGGGTTCGACTGGCCGGACCCGGGCGGCGCCTTCGACAAGGTGCGCGAGGAGGTGGAGGAGGTGCGCCACGAGCTGGCCGCCGGCGACGCCGACCGGCTGGAGGACGAGCTGGGCGACCTGCTCTTCGCGGCGGTCAACCTGGCCCGGCTGGCGAGGGTGCACCCCACGACCGCGCTCGCGCGCGCCAACGCAAAGTTTTCCGCGCGCTTCGGCGCGCTCGAGCGCCTGGCGCGGGAGCGCGGGGTGGTGCTGGGAAGCGCGTCTCTCCAGGAGCTGGACGTGCTGTGGGACGAGGTAAAGCGCGCGGAAAAGGGATGACACGATCCTTGCGGTTCCGCCCCGGTCTGTCGCGCGCCCCCGCGGTCTCCCGGCGCGCCGGGGCTTCACCCTTCGACGGCGTACGGATGACCCGTTCCCATGAATCAGCGGAGAGGCGGACCGGATGAGCCTGCGCAAGCGGATCGTCCTCAGCCTGGCGCTCATCTCCTGCATCCTGGTCGCGCCCGCCGCATACGGTGTGTGGTCGCTGAGCGCGCTGCAGGACGTGGCGCGCACCCTCCGCTTCCGCGCCGCGGAGGCCTCGCTGACGCTGGGCCAGCTCCAGCGGGCCCTTTCCGAGGTGGAGTACTCCGAGCGGGTGTACCTGGCGTTTCCGTCGGGGGAGCAGGCGGCGGGAGCGCGGCAGGGGGTGGAAACGAGCCTGGCCCGCGTGGATTCGGCGCTCGCCAACCTGCGCGGCGCCGGCTTCGCCGCGCAGGTCCGGCCCACCGGGCAGCGGTGGATGGAGCTGAAGGCGGCCATCCAGCAGGCGAACGCGCTCGCCGGCGCCGGGCAGGTGGAGCTGGCGGACACCTTCCGCGTCCGGGAGCTGGAGCGCCGCTTCGCCGCGGTGATCGGGACGCTGCCGCCCATCGGCCAGGCGATCGACAGCGCGAGCCAGGCGCAGGTGGCCCGCGCGGAGGAGATCGCCACCCGGGCGGTCACCACCACCGGGCTGGCGCTGGCGGCGGCGCTGGCGCTGACGGTGCTGATCGGCGGGTGGCTGACGCGCACGCTGCTGCGGCCCATCCACGAGCTGCGCCGGGGGATGGCGGTGGTGGCGGAGGGCGACTTCACGCCGGACGTTCGGGTGAACTCGCGCCGCGAGGACGAGCTGGGCGACCTGGCGCGCTCCTTCGACTCCATGACGCGGCAGCTTTCGGAGCTGGACCGGCTCAAGGCCGAGTTCGTGTCCGTGGCCTCGCACGAGATCAAGACGCCGCTCAGCGTCATCCGCGGCTACACCGCGCTGCTGCTGGACGGGATCTACGGCCAGGTGTCGGAGCCGCAGAAGAAGACGCTGGCCTCGATCTCCGACCAGACGGACCGGCTCACCCGGCTGGTGCAGCGCCTGCTGGACATCAGCCGGTTCGAGGCGGGGGGCGGGAGGCTGGAGCTGCGCGAGATCCCGCTCCGCTTCTTCCTCAACGACCTGGCGCACGGCTTCGACGCGCTGGCGATCCAGAACCGCATCGACTTCGCGATGACGATCGCCGAGGACCTCCCCGAAAGCATGACCGGCGACCCGGACCGGCTCAACGAGGTGCTGGGCAACCTGCTTTCCAACGCCTTCAAGTTCACGCCCCAGGGCGGGCAGATCCGCCTGGTGGCGATGCCCGCGCCGGACGGCATGGTGATCGAGGTGCGGGACACGGGGATCGGGATCGCGGCCGACAAGCTCCCCAAGATCTTCGAGAAGTTCTTCCAGGTGGAGAACGAGGCGCAGCCGCGGTCGGTGGGGTCGGGGCTGGGGCTGGCGATCGCGCAGGAGATCGTGGAGGCCCACGGAGGCACGATCACTGCAGAGAGCCAGGTGGGCCGGGGGACGACGTTCCGCGTCATCCTCCCGCTGCGGCCGCCGGTGGCGAGCGCGGCCTGACCCGAATCCCAAAGACCGACCGTTGATGAAGCCGACCCGAGGGCTCGTTTTCCTGCTCGCCCTGTTCCTCGCGGCGTGCGCCACGCTCGCGCCCGGCTCCGGGGGCCGCGAGGGGAAGCGCCTGTGGACCGCGGCGCACCTGGCGCTGCGCGCCGAGAACTTCCGCGCCGCGGACTCGCTCTTCACCCGCCTGGCGACGGCCCACCCGCGCACCGAGGAGGGCCACGAGGCGCTCTTCTTCCTGGGCGAGATGCGCATGGACCCGCGCAACCCCGGGTGGAACTCGCGCCTGGCGGCCGAGTACCTGCGCCGCTACCTGGCGCGGGGCGACTCGTCCCCCCGCGCCGAGATCCACCGCCAGCCGGAGGCGAGCACCTTCCTGGAGCTGGCCAACCAGCTCAACCTCCCCGCCGGCCAGCGCATCGGCGCGCTCCAGCCCGGAACCACCCGCGTCGAGGTGCCCCAGCAGCAGGCGCCGGTCCCCCAGCGCGTGGTGCCCAGCGAGGAGGCCGCCGCGCTCCGGACCGAGATCGAGCGGCTCCGCGCGCAGGTCGCCGAGCGCGACGAGACGATCCAGCGCCAGCGCGACGAGCTGAACCGGATCCGCAACACGCTGGCGCCGGGGCGCCGGCCGTAGGGGAACGGCTAGGGAACAGGGAATAGGGAACAGGGAACAGCCTGCAACGGCATGACAGCGTGCCGGCGTTCGTGGTGTTCACCGACGCGACCCTGCAGCTGATCGCCGAGCACGTCCCCACCGACGAGACGGGCCT
>JBEVLE010000664.1:0-7476 GCA_040509335.1 Longimicrobiaceae bacterium
CTCCGGGCGGCTCGCGGCGGCCCCCTCCGGCCGGACGGCCTCCGGTTCCCTCCGCCGCTCGGCGGCGCGCGTCCCGCCGCCCTTCTTCCCCGTTTCCTCGCCCTTCGCGCCGCGGAGCGCGTGCGCGGCCCGCTTCGGGGCCGCGCGCGAGGCGTCCGCGCCCACGGTGGGGATCAGCTCGCCGGCGAAGTCGACGGTGCCGCGGGGAGTCTCGCCGCCGCGGCCGAGCGACACCAGCAGCAGCGCCGCCGCGACAATTCCTGTGGAGATCGCCAGCGGACGGAGGTAGGGGCGGTGCCGCCGGCCGTGCCGGGAGCGCATCCCGGCGGCCGCGGAGATCCACGCCTTGTGCGTCTCTATGAGCTGCTCCGCCCGCGGCGGCGCGGCCTGCGGCGCGCGGGGCGCCGGATCCGGTTCGGTAGCCTGGGTCCTGCTGGACATCGAGATGCTGCTGGGTTCGGGAGCCGCGGCCTGCGCGGCAAGGATCAACCCCGTACCGCAGTGCAGGTTCCGTGCTCCGGGCGTCGGCCCGCTTGCCGGCGCGCGCCCGACGGGCCAGATTCGCGTGCGACCCGTCGCCTCCCCGTCACTCCCCAACGGACGCCCCGTGGACGGCTTCCTCATCGACCTCGGCCTCCCCGCCGCGTGGGTGGACGACCTGCAGCTCGGCCTGCTGGGGCGGCTGCTCCTGGCCGCCGTGCTGGGGGGCGTCGTCGGCTTCGAGCGTGAGATCTCCGGCAAGGCCGCCGGCCTGCGCACCAACCTGCTCATCTGCGTGGGCTCCGCGCTGTTCACCGAGCTGTCCATGGGGTTCGCCACCCTCGCCGACGGGTCAGGCTTCCGCTCCGATCCGGGCCGCATCGCCGCGCAGATCGTCAGCGGCATCGGCTTCTTGGGGGCGGGCACCATCATCCAGTCGCGCGGCCGCATCAGCGGGCTCACCACCGCCGCCACCGTATGGGTGGTGGCCGCCATCGGCATGGCAGTGGGCGCGGGGGCGTACCTGCCGGCCGTGGGCACCACCGTGCTGGTGATGTTCTCCCTGCTGGTCCTGGTGAAGCTGGAGCGGTTCACCCACGCCCGCCGCCGGGTGGGGCGGCGCTACACCTTCCGGCTGGACCCCGATCCGGAACTGCCGCGCGCGGTAGAGGAGGCGTTCCGTGGGGCGGGGCTGAGCGTGCGCATGGACGCGGTGGACAAGGCGGCCCGGCACTTCGAGGCCACGCTGCACGCCTCCGGCCCGCTCCCCCGGCACGAACGGGTGCTGGACGACCTCCTCGCCCGCCCGGGCGTCCACCGGGTGCGCCGCAATGGCTGACGCCGCGCCCCGCCGGGCCGTCGTCGACCTGCGGGACGCGCGCCCCCTGTGGACCGTGCCGGAGTGGGCGACCGACGAGATCCGCGCGGCCTTCCCCGCGGAGTGGGAGACCGTGGTGGTGGGCGCCGACTCGGACGGGCGCGGCGACGGCGGAGGCCCCTCGCCGGAAGCGCTGGCGGCGGTCCGCGGCGCGGAGGTGTACGTGGGCTACGGCATCCCCCGCGAGCTGTTCCGGGCCGCCGGCGGCGCGCTGCGCTGTGCGCACTCCGGCGCGGCGGGGGTGGGCGGGGCGCTGTACCCGGAGATGCGCGACTCGCCGGTGGTGCTCACCAACTCCGCCGGAATCCACGCCGAGCCCATCGCGGACTCGGTGCTCGCCATGGCGCTGCACTTCGCGCGGGGGCTGGACTTCGCGGTGCGCGCGCAGGCGGAGCGGCGCTGGGACAAGGGGCCCTTCGACGCCGCGGACGCGCCGCTCCGCGAGACGGAGGAGCTCACGGTGGGGATCGTGGGGCTGGGCGGGATCGGGCGGGCGGCGGCGCGGCGCTTCGCGGCGCTGGGCGCGCGGGTCCTCGCCGTGCGGCGCAGCGCCGCGGACGCGCCGGCGGGGGTGGAGCTGCTGCGCGGCGGCGACGCGCTGGGCCGCCTGCTGGAGGCCAGCGACGTGCTGGTGGTGTCCGTGCCGGAAACGCCGGGGACGCGGGGGATGATCGGGCGGGCGGAGCTGGAGCGGCTGCGGCGGGGCGCCGTGCTGGTCAACGTGGCCCGCGGCCGGGTGGTGGACGAGGACGCGCTGGTGGATGCGCTGCGCGGGGGGCGCCTGCGCGGCGCCGCGCTGGACGTGTTCGCGCGGGAGCCGCTCCCCCCGGAGTCGCCGCTGTGGGACCTTCCCAACGTGCTCGTGACGCCCCATGTTTCAGGCACTTCCCACCGCTTCTGGCGGCGCGAGACCGACCTCGTGGTCGAGAACGTCCGGCGCTACCTCGCCGGAAAGCCGCTGCTGAACACCGTAGACAAGCACGCGGGGTACTAGCGGCGCCGCCGCCGCCTCCGTGCCGTGAACGCTTCTGCCGGCCCTGGCGGGCCGGAATATTCGACATGGAAAAGATCATCCAGGCCGCGGTGGAGCGCGGCGCCAGCGACCTGCACATCAAGTCGGGCGACGTGTTCCGGGCCCGCATCAACGGCGCGCTGGTGCCGCTCACCAAGCAGCGCGTCACCCCGGAGCAGACGCGGGAGATCGCGCTGCGGCTCATCCCCAGCGAGCGCGACCGGCTGCGGATCGACGACCTGCAGGACTACGACTGCTCCTGGGGGCTTCCGGGGGTGGGGCGCTTCCGCGTCAACATCCTCCGCCAGCGGGGGAGCTTCATGATCGTGATGCGGGTGATCCCCATCGAGATCCCCACCTTCGAGCAGCTGGGGCTGCCGCCGGTGATGCGGAGCATCGCGGAGCTGGAGCGGGGTCTGGTGCTGGTCACGGGTGTCACCGGCTCGGGGAAGAGCAGCTCGCAGGCGGCCATGCTGGGCTACATGAACCAGCACATGCGGCGGCACATCGTCACGCTGGAGAACCCCATCGAGTTCCTGCACCGCGACGTCAACTCGTCCATCACGCAGCGGGAGATCGGGATGGACACCGACTCCTTCCAGGTGGGGCTGCGCGCCGCGCTCCGCCAGGACCCGGACGTGATCCTGATCGGCGAGATGCGCGACACGGAAAGCATCGACATCGCCCTCAAGTCCGCGGAGACGGGGCACCTGGTGATCTCCACCGTGCACACGCGCGACGCGGCCTCCACCATCTCGCGCCTGGTGGCGGTGTTCCCCACGCACGAGCAGCAGATGGTGCGCATCCGCCTGTCGGAGCAGCTGCAGGCGGTGGTGTCGCAGCGGCTGCTCCCCCGCGCGGACGGCTCCGGGCGCGTGCTCGCCGCCGAGGTGATGGTGGTCACCGGCACCATCCGCGACGCCATCCTGGACCCGGAGCGGCTGGAGGAGATCCGCGAGCTGATCGCCGAGGGCCGCACCACCTACGGCTCGCAGACCTTCGACCAGTGCCTGATGGAGCTGGTGCAGGACGGCCGCGTGGACTACCAGGTGGCGAAGGCCGCCGCCACCAACCCCGGCGACTTCGAGCTGAAGCTGAACATGCTTTCCGGCGGCGGCGGCGTCCCCGCGGCGGCTTCCTCGGGGCTGGGGGAGATGACCTCCGGCTACGGCTTCTGACCGGGCGAGCCCGGCAACAAAACGCGGTCGCCGGCCGTACGGTCCGTTGCAGGCTGTCCCCTGTAACCCGTTCCCTGTAACCTGGCCGCTCCCATGCCCTACGCCGTCCTCGTCGTCCTGCAGGTCGTCGGCCTGCTGCTGATCCCCTTCGGCTTCCCGGGGCTGTGGGTGCAGGTCGCCGCGCTGGTGGTGTACGGCTTCCTGACCGGGTTCGCCACGGTGGGCGTGCCGGTGATCGTCGTGGCCGTGGTGCTGGCGGCGGTCGCGGAGGGGATCGAGTTCTGGCTGGGCGGCCACTTCGCGCGGCGCTACGGCGGGAGCCGCGCGGCGGCGTGGGGCGCCATCCTGGGAGGGATCGTGGGCGCGGTGGTGGGGGTGCCCATCTTCCTGGTGGGGAGCATCATCGGCTCGTTCGTGGGCTCGTTCGCCGGGGCGGTGCTCTTCGAGGTGCTGTGGATGCGCAAGCACGGGCAGGGCCTGCAGCCGGCGCTGCGCACCGGCTGGGGCGCGCTGCTGGGCCGGCTCGCCGCCACCGCCGCGAAGGCCGGGATCGGCGTGGCGATCGCGGCGATCGTGCTGCTGTCCGCGCTGCGCTAGGACCCCGCCCGAAACCCATGGCGGACGCCAGCACGGCCCCCGCGTGAGGGATGCGAGCGCGAAGCGGCGAGACCGCGCGGCTTTTTGCGCGGGCTCGCCTCCGTTGCAGACGGTCGTTTCGTCTGCTACGGAGCCGCAGCCCGACCCCGGCGCAGCCGGGGGCACGCCCGAACCCCGCTCTTTCAACCGGTGGTCCCCATCTTGCCGCCCCACGCGCCGGCCGCGACGCACCCCCACGGAGACCGGATGAGCGACGACCCTGCCCCGGTGGACACCGGGAAGTACGTGTACTGCGTCATCAAGTGCCCCCGGACCCGCGAGTTCGGGAACATCGGCATCGGCGAGGGGGCGAGCGCGGTGTACACGGTGCACTTCGGCGAGCTGGCGGCGGTGGTCAGCGACACGCCGCTGCGCATCTACGACCCCACGCGCGAGAACGTCCTGGCGCACGAGTTCGTGAACGAGACGGTGATGCGCGAGCACACCGTGATCCCCATGAGCTTCGGGACGCTGTTCCGCACGGAGAGCGACATCGTGGAGCTGCTCAAGTCCACCTACCAGGCGTTCGACGACGTGCTGGAAAAGATGGCGGACAAGATCGAGTTCGGGCTCAAGGTGCTGTGGGACCGCGACCGCGTGATCGCCTCGCTGGAGCAGGAGAACGAGGAGATCCGCCGCCTGCGCGACGAGATCGGCCGCAGCGCGCAGAGCTCCACCTACTTCGCGCGCATGCAGCTGGGGCGGCTGGTGGAGTCGGCGCTGGAGGAGGCGGGGAACGCCTTCGTCCGCGACATCCACGAGGCCCTGAAGCCGGCCGCGGTGGCCTCGCGCGCCAACAAGCCCATCGGCGACCGCATGATCATGAATGCCGCGTTCCTGGTGGAGCGCGAGCGCGAGCGATGGTTCGACGAGCGGGTCAAGGAGGTGTCGCGCAAGTACGAGGCGATGCTGACCTTCAAGTACACGGGCCCCTGGCCGCCGTACAACTTCGTCAACATCAAGCTGAAGCTGGAGAAAGCGAGCGGATAGGGAACAGGGAATCCCCTCCCGGCCCTTCCACCACCCAAGGGAACAGGGAACAGCCCCCAACGGCAACGGCATTCCGTGCTGTCCGCGGTTGCAGGCTGTTCCCTGTTCCCTGTTCCCTGTTCCCTGCCGTTCCCATGGGCCTCCTCAAGCACCTCCTCTTCTGGCCGGTCACCGGGCCGGAGTTCCTGGTGAAGTTCTCGCTCGGCAAGGTCGAGGAGACGATGCGCCGGGAGCTCACGGACGACCAGTCCGTCAAGGAGGACCTGCTCGCGCTGCAGATGCGGCTGGAGCTGGGGGAGATCGACGACGCGGAGTACGTGGAGCGGGAGGCGGAGCTGATGCGGCGTCTGCGCGAGGTGCGGGAGTGGCGCGAGGAGCTCGGGATGGGGATCGCGGGCGGGCCGGTGCGCGTGGCGAGGCAGGAGGGGGCGGAGGCGGACGCGGCGGACGGGCCCGCCGGGGACGCGACGCCGCACGGGGGGATCGCCTCGCCCGGCGGGGCGCGCGTGGAGCTGGACCCCGGTCTGGGCGGCGGGTAGGGAGCCCGGGTGCTGCCGGAGCGGCTCGGCGCGGGCCCCGGGTGGACGCTCGTGGGGGGAAAGGGCGGGGTGGGGAAGACCACCGTGGCGGCGGCGCTGGCCGTGGCGCTGGCGGACGCGGGGGGGCGCGTCCTGGTCCTGTCCACGGACCCGGCGCACTCGCTGGGCGACGCGCTGGGGACACGGCTGGGCCCGGAGCCGGCGCCCGTGGCCGGGGTGCCGGGGCTGGAGGCGCTGGAGGTGGACGCCGCGCTGGAGCGCGCCCGCTTCCTGGAACGGCACCGCGGCACGCTGGCCCGCCTGCTGGAGCGCGGCACCTACCTGGCCGCGGACGACGTCGCGGGGCTCCTGGAACTGGCCCCGCCGGGGATGGACGAGCTGGGCGCCCTGCTCCGCCTGCTGGACCTCGCCGATCGCGATCCCGCCCTCCGCGTCGTGGTCGACACCGCCCCCACCGGGCACACCCTGCGCCTGCTGGACCTGCCCCGCACGGCCGGCGGCTGGATCGCCGCGCTGGAAGCGATGGAGGCCAGGCACCGCGGCGTGGCGCTCGCCCTCGCCGGCGCCTACCGCCCGGACGCGGCCGCCCGGGACCTCGCCGCGCTGCGCGCGGACGTGGAGCGCCTGGCCGCCCTGCTTGCCGATCCCGCCCGCACCCGCTTCGTCCTGGTCGCCACCCCCGAGCCGGTGGTGCTCGCCGAGACGCGGCGCTACCTGGGCGCGCTCCGGGAGCGCGGGACCGCCGTCGCCGCGGTCGTCGTCAACCGCGCCGAAGCGGGCCATCCGCTGCCGGACGTGGAGCTCGGCGCCGCGGGAGCGGGCGTGCCGGTCGTGGGGATTCCGCTGCTGGCCGTGGAGCCGGTGGGGATCGGGGGGCTGCGGAGGGTGACCCCCCTCCCCCCGGCCCCCTCCCCCGCAAGGTGGGAGGGGGAGCACGGCACGGCAGCTCTCGCTCCCAGGCCCCCGTTTGGGGGCATCTCGCTGGGCGCGCCGTGGTTCGTGCCGGCGGACCGGCGGCTGTACCTGGTGGGGGGCAAGGGCGGGGTGGGAAAGAGCACCGTGGCGTCGGCGGTGGCGGCGCGGCTGGCGGAGGAGGGGCGGGCGCCGGTGCTGCTGGTGAGCACGGACCCGGCGGGGTCGCTGGGGGACGTGTGGGAGGCGGAGGTCGGCGCGCACGCGGCGGGGGCGCCCGGAGCGCCGGGAGTGTGGCTGCGGCAGGTGGACGCGGCGGCGGGGTGGGACGCGTTCCGGACGGAGCTGCCCGGGCAGGTGGAGGCGCTGTTCGGCGGGGCGGCGGGGCGGGGGCTGGCCGCGGCGGACCGGGAGGTGGCGGAGCGGCTGGCGGAGCTCGCGCCCCCCGGCGTGGACGAGGTGATGGCGCTGGGGGAGCTGATTGACTTGCTGGAGGGGGGGGAATACAATGCGCTCGTGCTCGACACCGCCCCCACCGGCCACCTGCTGCGCCTGCTGGAGATGCCCGCCGTGGCGCTCGACTGGTCGCACGCCCTCCTCCGCCTGCTCCTCGGGTACCGCGAGGTGGCCGGGCTGGGGGCGACGGCGGAGCGCGTCCTCCGCTTCGCGCGCACGCTCCGCGCGCTGCGAGGGCGCCTGGAGGACGGCGCGCACACCTTCGTCCTGGCCGTGGCCCTCCCGGAAGCGCTGAGCGTCCCCGAGACGGAGCGGCTCGCCCTGCGCCTGGGCGAGCTGGGGACGGCACCCGGCGCCCTGCTCGTCAACCGCGCGCTCGCGGGCGGCGCGGTGCTC
>JBEVLE010000665.1:0-2719 GCA_040509335.1 Longimicrobiaceae bacterium
GAGGCGGGCGACCTGCGCGTCCGTGAGCTTCAGCTGCTCGCGCCTGGCGATGAGGCGCTCGGCCATGCCGCGGCGCCGCGCCCCGGCGGCGTGGCGGCGCATCTCTGCGCCACGGCGCCGCATCTCCGCACCGCGGCGGCGGGCCTCGGCGGGGCGCCTGGCCTCGCCCGGGGCGCGCTCGGCGCGGGGGCGGTCGGGGGTGGGGACGGGGTCCTGGGCCAGCGCGGGAAGCGGCGCCGCGGCGAGCGCCAGCGCGAGTGCGTACGTGCGGATCTTCATGGCCTGCTCTCCTCGGTCTCGGTGGGGAAGGCGGCCTCCGGGCCGCGCTGACAGGGAGTACAGCCGCCGCGCCCGCGGCGTTGGGTCGGGCTCGCCGGGACCGCGGCGAGGCGGTTAACATTTCCCTCCCGCGGCCCGTCTCCCGGCCGTGTCGGTCCCTCGCCCCGCACCGGAGACTCCATGCGCCCCGCGCCCCGCCTCCCGCTCGCCGCCGCGCTCCTGCTCGGCCTGGCCGCCGCCCTCCCCGCGCCCGCCGCCGCGCAGGCCCCGCCGCTGTGGGGGGAGCTGCGGCCGGGGCCGCACGCGGTGGGTTACCGGGTGGAGTGGATCCGCGACCCGGCCCGCGCCTGGGGCGACTCCGCGGCGCCGCGTCCCATCCAGGTGAGCGTGTGGTACCCGGCCGCCGCGCGGGCGGGCGCGCCGCGCATGCGCCTGCGCGACTACGCGCACCTGCTGGGCGCGCCGGAGGGGCGCCCGCTGCGGACGCACGCGGAGCGCCGCGCGGCCGAGCGGCGGGCGCTGGCGGTGGCGGAGCCGCCGGGGACGCCGGGCGCGCGCTACGACACGCTGATGGCGCTGGAAGCGCTCGCCGGGCACGCGGCGCCGGCGGCGCCCGGGCGCTTCCCGACGGTGGTGCTGGGGATGGGGTGGTCGTACGAGTCGCCGCTCGCCCAGGTGGTGCTCGCCGAGTACCTGGCCAGCCGCGGCTACCTGGTGGCGGCCCCGACGCTGGTGGGGACGCGCTCCCCGCTGGTGGCGGTGGGGGCGGCCGACCTGGAAACGGAGGTGCGCGACCTGGAGCAGGTGCTCGCCCGGGTGCGGGGGCTGCCGGGCGCGGACGCGGGGCGGAGCGCGCTGGTGGGCTTCGACCTGGGCGGGATGGCGGCGACGCTGCTGGCCATGCGGCGCCCGGAAACGGACGCGGTGGTGAGCCTGGACAGCGGCATCCTTTCCGACCGGCTGATGCGCGACCTGATGCGCCCGTCCCCCTTCTACCGCCTGGACCGGCTGCGCATGCCGCTCCTGCACGCCACCCGCACGCGCGAGGAGAACCTGGCGCGCGGCCTGGGCGAGGACCGCGCGGTGTTCGACTCGGCGGCGGGGCCGCGCTGGCTGCTGCGGGTGCGCGGCATGCGCCACGCCGACTTCGCCATCCACGGCATGGTGGAGGGGGTCCTCCCCGCTTTCTGGGGCCCGGTGCAGGGCACGCCCCACCGCGGCCACGCGGCCACGCTGCGGCTGGTGGCCGCGTTCCTGGACGCGCACCTGAAGGACGACGCGGAGGCGCGGGCGCTCCTGCTGCGCGACCCGGCGGAGTGGGCGCCCCCGGGCGCCGCGCTGGCGCTGGAGCGCACCGGCCCTGTCGCAGGCGCAGGCGTGCCCGACGCGGACGAGGTCGCCCACACCGTGCTGACGCGCGGCGCGGCGGCGGTGGAGAGCGGCGGCCGGCCGGTCATGGACGAGGCGGCGTTCCGCGCGCTGGGCTACGAGCTGCTCTGGCGGCGGGGCGACGCGGCGGGGGCCGCGCGGGTGTTCGGCTGGGCGGCGGAGGCGCTGCCGCGCTCGGCGGGGGTGCGGGTGGACCTGGGCGACGCGCTCCTGGCCCGCGGGGACCGCGCCGGGGCGCTCGCCGCCTTCCGCCGCGCGCTGGAGCTGGACCCGGACCACGCGGAAGCGAAGGCGCGCCTGGCGGAGATGGGAGTCGTCGAGAGCTGAACGGCAGGGTCCGGGCGTGCCCCCCGCGGGGCGCGGGGGTCGGGCTTCGCGCTGGCGTCGGCCGTTCCCCGTTCCCTATTCCCCGTTCCCTGTATAGCTTGTCGGCCTCTCGGCAGAACCACTCGCAGCCCCGGAGCACCCGCGTGAACCTGAGCCTCCGAGCACTTCATCGTCTCGTCCCCGGCCTCGCCGGCACCCCGGAGGAGATCGCCGGCCGCCTCCGCGAGGGCGGAATCGCCGTGTCGCGCATCGCGCCGCTGGAGGAGTTGCTGCGGCCGGTGGTGGTGGGGCGCGTGACGGAGCTCGCGCAGCACCCCAACGCCGACCGTCTCAAGGTGTGCGTGGTCGACGACGGCGGCGAGCAGCCGCGGCAGATCGTCACCGGGGCGGACAACGTCGCGTCGGGCGCGTCGTACCCCGTGATCCGCGCCGGCACCACGCTCCCCAACGGCGTCAAGATCCGCAAGGGCAAGCTCCGCGGCGAGCTGTCCGAGGGGATGCTCGGCTCCGCCATCGAGCTGGAGCTGGGCGACGAGAAGGAGGGGCTGATGACGCTCCCCGGCGACCCCGCGCCCGGCACCCCCCTCCCGGAGGTGGTCCCGGTGGAGGGGGTCGTCTTCGTCCTGGAGGGCGAGCCCACCGGGGAAGAGCTGACGAAGGCGCTCGGCGGCGCGCCGGCCTGAGCCGGCCGCTCCGCGGAACACGAAAGCCCCACCCGGCCGTC
>JBEVLE010000666.1:0-3774 GCA_040509335.1 Longimicrobiaceae bacterium
CGGGGGGGCCCCCGCCCCCCGGGGCGCGGGGGCGCAGGCGCGGGGCCCGCTTTTCGTTTGCAGATGCAAATCTGCTCGCGGAAAAAACGTGCAATATAGTAGCCCAGAGGCCGGTAAAACGGTAGCGTTGCCAGTTGCGGAATGGTAGCGTAAAATTGAAGTCGGACCGAATTTGCCATGCCCAGTACACCAAGACGATGACGACCTACCTGCGCCGCGTGGTCGACGAAGAGCTGGACGAGCTACTCCCCGCCCTTCCCGCTGTGGCACTGGAGGGGCCAAAGGCGGTAGGCAAGACGGCCACGGCCTCTCAGCGCGCGGTCACGACGCACCAGCTCGACGACCCGGCGCAGGAAGCTGTCGCACGGGCCGACCCGGGCCAGCTTCTGCGCGGCACACCACCGGTCCTGCTGGACGAGTGGCAACGCGTCCCAGCGCTGTGGGACGCCGTGCGGCGTGCCGTGGACGCTGATCCTACCCCCGGGCGCTACTTGCTGGCTGGCTCCGCGGGCCCGGCGCGCCCCCCGACGCACTCCGGCGCAGCGCGGGTCGTGACCGTGCGGATGCGGCCGCTCTCGCTGGCAGAGCGGGGGGTGGGACTGCCCACGGTGAGCCTGCGACACCTGCTGCGTGGCGACTGCCCCGCGGTCAGTGGGCAGACCGATGTCTCCCTGGCCGATTACGCGCGCGAGGTCGTCGCCTCGGGCTTTCCGGGGCTGCGCCACCTGTCCGGCCGCCCGCTGCGCGCGCAGCTGGACAGCTATCTCGCCCGCATTGTCGACACCGATTTCGACGAGATGGGCCATCGAGTGCGTCGGCCGCAGACGCTTCACCGATGGATGGCGGCGTATGCCGCCGCGACGGCCACCAGCGCCAGCTATGAAACCATCCGCGATGCGGCAACTGCCGGTGAGGGAGACAAGCCGGCCAAGACCACGACGATGCCGTACCGTGAGGTGTTGGAGCGCCTGTGGATCGTGGACCCTGTGCCTGCCTGGGCTCCGACACGGAACCCGATCGCGCGTCTGGCACAGGCGCCCAAACATCATCTGGCCGATCCAGCACTCGCCGCGCGCCTGCTCGGGATCGGAGAGGAGGCTCTCCTCAAGGGGGAAGGAGCCGGCCTTGCGATGCCACGTGACGGCACGCTTTTGGGTCAGCTCTTCGAGTCGCTGGTGACCCTCTCCATTCGTGTGTACTCGCAGGCGGCGGAGGCCCGCGTCGGACACCTTCGCACTGCTGGAGGCCGTCAGGAAGTGGACCTGGTCGTGGAGAGAGCGGACAGGCGCGTAGTGGCGGTCGAGGTAAAGCTGGGCCGGACCGTGACGGATGGTGACGTCCGACACCTGTTGTGGCTCCGGGAGCAGATCGGCGACGACCTGCTGGACGCCGTGGTGGTGAGCACTGGACCGCAAGCCTACCGACGGTCTGATGGGGTGGCAGTAATCCCGGCCGCACTGTTGGGACCCTGACGCATCCTGGTCTCCCCCGGCCGACGAGCTAGCCTTCCATCTCCGCTGCGGGGTGAGAGAGTGCTGCGCCGACACTCGGTCTTCTGCCTCTTCTACCTGAATCCGAAACGACTCTGTCGGGCCGCCGGATCTCCAGCGCGACCTCGCGCACGGTTGGCGACGGCTCGCGGAGCCACTGCGGACGGCCCCGCGCGACGGCGCGCACGAGCACCGGCCCCGCCCGGAAGCGCCCCAGCACGTCCGGTGTGAGCACCACCACCAGCGAGTCGCGCCGCGAGCGCGGATCCGTGGCGGCGTCGCGGTTCTTGGGCACCTGCCGCGCGGCCAGCGTTTCGGCATGCGTGCCCTGCACCAGCTCCAGCCGCAGGTCCACGAACGTACGCCCGGAGGTGACCACCCGGGCCTCGACGATCGACCCGCCGCTCAGGACCGGAGAGTCCGCGTGCAGCTCCAGGCTCCGCACCTGCACCCACGCCCGCCAGCCGGACAGCACCCCGAAAGCGATGGGAACGGCGAGCATGACTAGCGCCGCTCTCCGCGCGAGAACGACCCATCGGGATGTCTCCGAAAACTGGCCGGCGAACGCTCTCTTCCGCATGGGCAGATTTCGTTCGGAGAAACACCGGCCTGAAGGCTCACCTCACCCCGGCACGTTCCTCCGCAATTCCTCCAGCCACACCACCGCCTCGGAATCGCTGGGCGCCCGCCAGTCCCCGCGCGGTGACAGCGACCCGCCGGACCCTACCTTGGGCCCGTTGGGCATCGCCGAGCGCTTGAACTGGCTGGTCTTGAAGAAGCGCCACAGGAACACCTCCAGCCAGTGCTTGATGGCCGCCAGGTCGTACGCGTTGCGCCCCTCGCCCGCGATGAACGCCGGCCACGGCCCGCGCTCCCGGTCGCCCCAGGCGTGGTGCGCCAGGAACGCCACCTTGCTGGGCCGGAAGCCGAAGCGCGTGACGTAGTACAGGTGGAAGTCCTGGAGCTCGTACGGTCCCACCTTGGCCTGCGTGCTCTGCACCGCCGCCTCGCCCCCGCCCTCCGCGCCCGCCGGCACCAGCTCCGGCGAGATCTCCGTGTCCAGGATGGACTGGAGGATGCGGCCCGTCGCCGCGTCGAACTGCTCCGTCTGCACCACCCAGCGGATCAGGTGCTGGATCAGCGTCTTGGGGACCGACGCGTTGACGTTGTAGTGCGACATCTGGTCGCCCACCCCGTACGTGGCCCACCCCAGCGCCAGCTCGCTCAGGTCGCCCGTGCCCAGCACCAGCCCGTCGTGGTGGTTCGCCAGGCGGAACAGGTGCGAGGTGCGCTCCCCCGCCTGCACGTTCTCGAAGGTGACGTCGTACACCGGCTCCCCCGCGGCGAACGGGTGGCCGATGTCGCGCAGCATCTGCGTGGCCGAGGGGCGGATGTCGATCTCGCTGCCGGTGATCCCCAGCGCCTCCATCAGCGCGTGCGCGTTGCCCCTGGTGCCGGCGCTGGTGGCGAAGCCGGGCATGGTGTAGCCCAGGATGTTGGCGCGCGGCAGCCCCAGCTGGTCCATGGTGCGCGCCGCCACGATCAGCGCGTGCGTGGAGTCCAGCCCGCCCGACACCCCGATCACCACCCGCTGGATGCCGGTGGCCGACAGGCGCTTCATCAGCCCGTGCACCTGGATGTTGTACGCCTCGTAGCACCGCGCGTCGCGCTGCGCGGGATCGTCCGGCACGTAGGGAAAGCGGCCCACGTCGCGGCGGAGGGGAATCTCCCCCTCCGGCACCTCGAACTCGAACGGGATGCGGCGGATGGACGACACCCGCTCCTGGTAGTCCGACACGTTCTCGTGGAAGAAGGTGAGCCGCGAGCGGTCCTGCATCAGCCGCTCCAGGTCCACGTCCGCCACGATCATGTGCTCCTCGGGGCTGAAGCGCGCCGATTCCGCCAGCAGGTCGCTGTTCTCGTAGATGAGCGCGTGCCCGTCCCAGGCCAGGTCCGTCGTGCTCTCGCCCGGCCCCGCGGCGGAGTACAGGTACGCCGCCACGCACCGGCCGCTCTGCGACGAGCACAGGTTGCGCCGGTACTCCGCCTTGCCCACGGTGATGTTGCTGGCCGAGAGGTTGGCGAGCACGGTGGCGCCGGCCATGGCCGCCCAGGTGCTGGGCGGGATGGGCGTCCACACGTCCTCGCACACCTCCACGTGCAGCGCGAAGCCGTCTACGTTGGTGGCCGCGAACACCAGGTCGTTGCCGAACGGCACCACGTGCCCCGCGATGCTCACCTCGCCGAACCACGACTCCGCCGCGCGGGCGAACCAGCGCCGCTC
>JBEVLE010000667.1:0-2749 GCA_040509335.1 Longimicrobiaceae bacterium
CGGGTTCGGGCGTGCCCCCGGCTGGCGCCGGGGTCGGGCTTCGGCTCCGTAACGCACGATAAAACTGTGCGTAACGGAGTCGAGCCCGCGCAAACAGCCGCGCGGTCTCGCCCCTTCGGGCCGAAATCCCTCACGCGGGGTTCTGCGCGTGCCTCAGTTCTGCGCGTCCCCGGCGGCAGACGGCACCGCGTCCTGCCTCGTGGGCTCCCCCTCCTGCATCGGGAGCAGGGTGATGATGGAGAACATCGCGCCCTGGGGGTCGGCCATCATCGCGAAGCGGCCGACGCCGGGGATGTCGGCGGGCGTCACGTGGACCTGGGCGCCCAGCTCGCGGGCGCGGGCGGTGCTGGCGTCGCAGTCCTCCACGGCGAAGTAGACCATCCAGAGGGGCGGCATCCCCTCCATCTCCTCCGTGATCCCGTACATGCCGCCCGCCCGCTCCTCGCCGCGCATGAAGGTGGTGTAGATCATCGTGCCCATGTCGTTGACCTGCGTCGTCCAGCCGAACAGCGCGGTGTAGAACCCGCCGGCCCGCACCGGGTCGGGCGTGGCCAGCTCGTTCCAGCAGAGCGCGCCCGGCTCGTCGAGCACCTGCGCGCCCGGATGCGCGCGAGCCTCCCACAGGCTGAACACGGCGCCGGTGGGGTCCCGCACCACCGCCATGCGCCCGGCGTCCATCACGTCGAAGGGCGCCATGAGCACCGTTCCGCTCAGCTCCTCGGCGCGCGCGGCGCTCTCGTCCACGCTGGCGACGGTCACGTACGAGCCCCAGTGCGGTGGGACCCCCGCGGCCTGCTCGGGCCCCATCTGGTGCATGGCCGCCGCCACGTGCTCGCCGCGCCGGAACATGTAGTACGTCCCCGCCCCGCCCATGGGGATCTCGTCCACCTCCCACCCGAAGAGCCCGGTGTAGAACGCCCGCGCCGACGCGGCGTCGGTGGTGGCCAGCTCGGCGTAGGAAAAGGTGCCGGGGGTGTAGCGCTCGACGATGCTCATGCGGGTCTCCGTGGAAGGAGGTGGAGTGGGAAAGGGCCCCGGCGGGGCGCGCGCAGCAGTCGAGGAGGGGAGAAGGCCGCGGACGCGGAGGGCGCCCGGGGTGGAGCGTCGAATTCTACGGGGGAACAGGCGGCGCGCCAGCAGGTCGTTCGCGACAGGAACGGACGTCGGGAGGCGGGGCGTGGAAGCGGGATCCGGCCGCGGGTCTACCCTTCACCCCCCGGCCCCCTCTCCCACAAGGGGAGAGGGGGAGCACGGCGACACCGAGGTACAAAAAAGCCCTCCCCCAGAATTGGGGGAGGGTGGCGGCTCTCAGGCCGCCGGGTGGGGGCCCCGCGGGGGGCACGCCCAAACCCGCCGTCAAATGCAGTTCAGTTCGAACCCGCCGGAGCCCCACCGAACGGAAGCCGCTCCGGCATGTCCGCGATCACGTACGCCATGACGGCCAGGGTCGCCACGCACTCCGCGAGCTCCCGCGGGTTGATCATGCTGATGTTGTCCGCCTCGGTGTGGTGGTACCAGAAGTACCGGGACTCGTCCACGTTCAGCCCCATCCCCGGCACCCCCAGCGCCATGATGGGCCCGATGTCCGCCCCGCCGCCGCCGCGCGTGATGCTCCCCGCGCCGATGCGGTCCAGCAGCGTCCCCACCTGCCGCACCACGGAGAACGCCGAGTCCGTGCCCGCGAAGCCGAAGCCCAGCGGCTTGAAGACGCCGCCGTCCGACTCGATCGCCAGCAGGTGGTCGGGGACCTGCGCCCGGTGCGCGTCGCGGTAGCCGTTGCCGCCGCGGAGGCCGTTCTCCTCGTTGGTCCACCCCACCACGCGCACGGTGCGGCGCGGGCGCAGCCCCAGCTCCTTCATCAGCCGCACCGCCTCCCACGCCGCCACCACCCCGCCGGCGTCGTCCATGGCGCCCTGGCCCACGTCCCACGAATCGATGTGGCCGCCCAGCACCACCACCTCGTCGGGGCGCTCGCGGCCGCGGATCTCCGCCACCACGTTGCGCGACTGCGCGTCCGGGAGCGTCTGCGCGCTCATGCGCAGCGTCACGCGGGGGCGCACGCCCTGCTCCTGCAGGCGGTGCAGCATCATGGCGTCCTCCACCGTGATCGCCGCGTGCGGGATGCGGGCGACTGCGGTGTCGTAGCGCATGCTCCCGGTGTGCGGCGTCCGCATGGAGAACGGCGTCACCGAGCGGATCAGGCTGGCGACGGCGCCCACCCGGGCCGCCTCGATGGCGCCGTTGGTGCGGTAGCGCACCGTTTCGCCGTAGGTGGTGAACGGCGCGTCGTAGACCACGATCCTGCCGCGCGCCTCGGCGGCGCGGCGGGTCAGCTCGTCGAAGCTCCCCACCACCAGCACCTCGGCGGTGATCCCCTGCGGCGGCGTGGCGATGCTCCCGCCCAGCCCCAGCATGGGCAGGCCCTGGCGGCGCGGCGCCACCATCTCCGCCGATTCCTGGCCGCGCACCCAGCGCGGCACCATCACCGGCTCGCCGCGCACGTTGTCCAGCCCGTCCTTCTGCATCTCGGCGAGCACCCAGTCGATGGCGCTTTCCAGGCTCTGGCTCCCGCTGAAGCGGTGCCCGAAGCGGTCCACCAGCACGGTGAGCCGGCGGAAGGCGGCGCTGTCCGCGAGCGCCCGGTTCATGAGGCTGTCGGCGCGCTGCCGGTACGCCGCGGCGAGCGGGCCGGGCTGCGCCGGCCGGGCGGGCGCGGCGGGCGCCTGCTGCGCCGCGGCCACGGAGGGCG
>JBEVLE010000668.1:0-8228 GCA_040509335.1 Longimicrobiaceae bacterium
TAGTGCCCCCCGCCCCGTCGATTGTCGGTGCAGGTGCACGCCCGTTCTGATTGAACGAGAACTTCTCCTCGCGTTTCCATGAACGCAGCACGGTGGCCAGCGTTCTGCGCCCAGGGCGACCGTGAGGACCGGGTCTCGAGTTGTCGGGCAGACGCGAGGCGGCAGTGCGAGTTTCGCTCCGCCGCCTATCTCTCGTGTGCAGGACCAGCTCGCTCCCGCAGGGCTTCCTCCACCGCCCGGTGGCTCTCCGTCACCGCCGCGCGGTCGGCGACGTGCTCCAGGTGCCGCCCTGCCGTGGCGAGCACGCGAGCGGCGTGGTCACCCACGATCTCGCGGCGGTCCACTCCGCGGGCGTGCCGGGCGACGCGCGCGAGCGCGTCCAAAAGGCTGAGGAGGACCACCTGGCTCCCGCCCGCGTACTGCCGGATGGGGGAGAACGCGGCCTCGGCCAGACGTTCGAAGTCCACGGGGTCCGCCAGCACCCGCGCCACGCCTTCCTCGTCCCGGTGAACGCCGGGCGCGTCCGGCCGCTCCGCCACCCGCGCGAGCGCCGCGCCGAGGCGGTCCACGCACGCCGCCGCCGTGAACGGGTCGTTGATCCCCGGTGAGAGGGCGCGCACGGCCACGTCCACGAGCTGCTGCACGGAGAACTCCACGTCCTGCGACGGCGTGCGGCGCGAACCCAGCACGAAGGCGCCGCGGACCTCGCCGCCCAGCTCCGAGGCGGCGGCGGGCGGGTGAACCCCCGCCAGCGTGTCGCCGCGGGCGACGAAAGTCCCTATGCGCGGCTCCAGGCGAAGGGTCGCCGAACGGTCGCGGGCGGCCTCGGTAAGGCGGTCGAAGTCGATCGCCTGCACGTATCCGTCGCGGGATGCCGCGACGGCGGCCGACGGTGCCGGCATGGCCCCAGCGGGAGCGGCGTCCTCCGGCTCTGCCGGGAAGAGCCGGTCCACCCCGGCGTCCAGGTCCTCCGCGAGGGCGGCGATCACGGAGGTGACCTGGATGGAGACCGCGGCGTGGTGGACGAAGTAGATCAGCACGCCCACCCCGATCACGGCCATCGCCACCCCCACAGTGACGGCCAGGTGCGGAACGAAGCGGCCCGCCTCCTCGCCCCCGCGCACGGTGCGCAGGACCAGCAGGCAGTAGAGGAAGATGCCTGCGAACGCCCCCAGGACGACCTGGTTCCCGGCGTCGCGCATGAAGCTCCCCAGCACCCGCGGCCCGAACTGCGACGCGGCAAGCGAGAGCGCCACCACCAGCACCGAGAAGGTGACGCCCGCCACGGTGATCATGGAGCCCGCGATGGTGGAGAGCACCCCCCGCGCGCCCTCCGGCCCGCCGGTGTAGATCCACCCCAGGCTCTCCACCGCCTCCGACCCGATTCTGCCGTCCAGCGCCACCATCCCGAACGCCAGCGCCGCGGCGCCGAGCGCCATGAGCGCGGGAACGAACCAGTAGCTCGACCGCAGCGCCTCCCATCCATTGGTCAGTCGTGCCTTCAACGCCCGTTCTCCTGGCATCGGTTTCGCGGCCCTTCCTGCCGCGCTCGCAATCCTGCTCGTCCCCGAAGGTCGGGAGCGGGCCACCTCCACCCGGTGGCCCCACAGCCCGTCCCCCTTCGCCCCGAACCGGCACTTCCGCCATGATTCCCCAGCATCTGCGCACCCTCGTCGCGGGGGTCGCCGACCCCGGCTCCACGGCCGACCCGGCGCTCGTGCGCGCCTCCCGCGTCGCGGACCGGACCGGGGCCGACCTCCACGTCGTCCACGTCTTCGAGGAGGAACCCCTGTTCGGGTACGCCGCCATGCCGTCGCTGGATCCCACGGGCACCGCTCCACTGCCGGACCCGGAGGGCCTGGAGGCGCTTCGCGAGCGGCTGCTGGAGCGGCTTCGGGCCACGGTCGCGCGGGTGCGGCCGGCGGGGTCCACCACCTGCCGCGTGGTGGCGGGGTCCCCCGCCGAAACGCTCTGCTGGGTGGGCGAGCAGGTCGGCGCCGACCTGCTGGTGGTGGGAGCCTCGCATCACGGCTCGCTGGGCCAGCGGTTCCTCGGCACCACTGCCGGGCGTGTCCTGCGGCAGGCGGTGGTCCCCGTGCTGGTGGTGCCGGACGCGCGCCGGCCGCTGCCCGGCGCCCGGGTGCTCCTCGCAGCCGACCTGTCGGAGGCCAGCGCAAGGGCGTACGAAGCCGGGCTGCGGGTCGCCGTGGACCTGTGCGCCGGCGACACGGCGGCCCTGCGCTGCGTGCTGGTGGTGCGTCCGGGCCCCGCGATGGTTCCGCCGCTCCCCGTCGGGGTCCCGCACCACGTGCCCGAGGCGGGCGCGTCGCTGGCGGAGTCGGCCGCGCCCCGGCTGCGGGACTTCGTCGATGCGCACACGCCGCCCGGGCTGGCGGTGGAGGACGCGGTCCGCGTGGGCGACCCGGCGGGGGAGATCGTGGCGGAGGCCGCGGCGTGGGGGGCCGACCTCGTGGTGCTCGGGACCCACGGGCGCTCGGGACTGCACCGGCTGCTGCTGGGCAGCGTCGCCGAGGCGGTGCTGCGCGGATCGCCGTGCGACGCTCTGGTGGTCCCCAGCGCGGCGACGGACGACGTCCCCCCGTCCGCCGCCCGGACGTAGCCGCACGCCGGTCCTCGGGCACGGCGCGTCACGAACCTTCGCCGCCGAAGGGGGCGGGCCGCCCGGCGTCCGGCCTGCGGGCGGGGAGCCAGAGACTGAAGGCCGCTCCCCCGGTTTCCGCGTCGCCGACGGTGATGTCGCCGCCGAGCGCGAGCGCGATCCGCCGGCTGGTGGCCAGCCCAAGTCCGTGGCCCTGCTGCGCCTGGCCGTCGTGGAGCCGGTGGAACTCGTCGAAGATCCGCTCGCGGTCGGCCTCGGGGATCCCCGGACCGGTGTCGCAGACGCGGAACTCGATCCAGCGACCCTCCCGCGAGGCGGGCGAGCCCTCCGCGAACTGCGCTTCCAGCACCACGCGCCCCGGCGGGGGCGTGTACTTGATGGCGTTGGAGACCAGGTTGCCGACGATGCGCAGCACCCGCGCGTGGTCGGTGAGCGCGGGGAGGGGACCGTCGGGGAGGCGGAGCTCGATCTCGTGCCCCGCGGCGCGGGCGGAGCCCCTGTATTGCTCCCCGGCCTCGCGGACGATCGCCTTGCAGTCCGTGAACTCGTGCACCACCTCCAGCATCCCGGCCTCCGCGCGCGTGAAGTCGAGGAGGTCGGCGATCAGCCCGAGCGCGGTGCCGATGCAGCGGCGCATCCCCTCCACCATCCGGAGCTGTCCGGGCCGCAGCGCCCCCTCCTGTCCCATCTCCAGCAGCTGCCCGTAGCCGTCGGCCGCGCCCAGAGGGTTCTTGAGGTCGTGCGTGACGCCGCGCATCAGCCGCTCCCGGGCGTCGGAGGCACGCTGCGCCTCCTCCAGCGCCCGCTCCGCCTCCTCGCCGCGCGCCGCCGCCTCGCGGGCGAGCATCCGCATGCGCTGCCCGAACCACCCCACGGCCAGCGCGGCGACCAGGGCCGCCAGCCCCAGGGCGCGCGTGACCAGGTCCTCCCGCGCCTCGGCACGGCGGATCTCGGCCCTCCGCTCGCGCGCGACGGAGGTGACGGCACGATCCAGGTCGCGCGCCGCGCGCAGCGTGCTCTCGTAGAGCTCCAGGTCGCGGCCGAGCAGCTCGCCGCGCGCCGCCGGCTCGCGGCGGAGGACCCGCTGCTCGTCGAGCCGGCCGTGCCACTGGTCGGAGGCCGTCCGCAGGCGCCCCAGCGCGGACCGGACCGGCTCCGGGAGCGGGCCGGCCACGGAGTCCAGGGGAGCGTAGGCGGAGCGCTCCAGCGCCAGCCCCTCGGCGTACAGGCCCGGGTAGCGAGGGTCCGGGGTGAGCAGGGCGCCGCGGAGCGCCGACATCTGCTGCGCAAGCGCGAACTGCACCCGCGCCACCAGCGTGCGCGCCTCGTCGGCGCGCTCCGCGTCCTCGCGCAGCGGCGCGATGCGGTTCTGGACGGCCAGCGGGGCAATGAACAGCGCGGCGAGCGCGAGCATGACGAAGCCCATCGCCAGCCGGCCGACCCAGACCGGGCCGTCGAACGGGAGCATGCGGGAGCGCGCGCGCTCCTCCACGGGATCGCTCAATGGACGGAGGATGCCGCGCTCATCGCTCCGCGGCGGCGTGCAGGGCGGCCCCCCCGCACGCGGCGCAGGGCGACGCCGCCGCTTCCGGCACCGCCTCCGCGAAGTGCCGCTCGGTCCCGCAGGCTCGGCACCTCCAGGTGGACGACAGCTTCGCGGCGTGCAGCGCACGCTTCTGCCCCGGCGCGGCGGCTGCCCGGATGCCGGCGTGGCGAAGGGTCCGGATCCGGGCGTTCCGGTCGTCGTGGTCCGGATGGGCGGGCGGCAGCTCGGTCTCGTACATGAAAGCCAGCTCCGTTTGAATGGACCTGGAAGCCGTGCAAATCGCGTTCCGTGATACATACTCTGTATCAGCAGCTCAGCTCCACGATTCGGCAGAGTTCCTGACCCGAATGCCGGGATCTACGAGAGTACAGCGTGTCAGACACCCTTCGCCGTTCACGGGGAAATACCCGTGAGCATTGCTCCGCGCAGTTCAGGTTGATACATATCCAGTATCACGCCCCCAGTGAGTCCACCGGTCCGCCTGGTGGACCCGTGTGGGCTCCGACTCCACGCCTTTTCCCCTGCCGAGATGCCGATCGACGCAGCGCTCGTAGACCGCATTCGGAGCCGTATCATCGGCGAGCTCCACCTGGGCCACCTGCGCGCGGGCGACCGGCTCCCGCCGGTCCGCGAGCTCGCGCGCGAGCTGGGCACGGACCACCGGGCCGTCGCCCGGGCGTACCATGCGCTGGAAGCCGAGAGGCTGCTGGAGGTGCGGGGCCGCGCCGGCGTGTACCTGGCGCGGCAGGACCGGATCGGAGGGGGAGTGGTGGAGGAGACGGCGGCGTGGCTGGCGGGAGTGCTGGCGGAGGGGTACAAGCGGCGGATCGCCATTCCGCACCTGCCCGAGTTCATCCGCCGGTGCACGGCGAGCGTGCGGCCGCGCTGCGCGTGCCTGGAATCCAACCTGGACTCCAGGGACGCGCTCTGCAGGGAGCTGGACGACGAGTGCGGGATGGACACCTTCCCGGTCTGGGTCGACGACCTCCCGAACGCAGGTACGGGAAAGAAGCTGGATCCGGCGGCACTTCCGGGGGAGCTGCGCGGCGCGGACCTGGTGGTGACCACGCCGTTCCACGCGCGCGAGGCGGCGCTGCTGGCGGAGGCGCTGGGGAGGCCGTCGGTGGTCGTCACCGTCCACCCCGAGATGGCGGGGATCATCGAGCGGTGGGCGAGGGCCGGGAGACTCACCGCGATCGTGGCGGACCCGCGCTACGGCGAGCGCTTCCGCGCGCTCTACGGGCGGGCCGGCGGGGCGGGCGGCATCCGCGTGGTGCTGGCCGACGACGCCCCCACCATCGCCATGCTGGACCGGTTCGAGCCGGTGCTTGCGACCCGGGCGGCGCGCCGGCTCCTCCCGGACCTCGACCTCCCGCTCCTGCTCCCGCGCTACCCCTCCATCTCCCCCGAGTCCACCCGTGCGCTGGCGGAGCACCTCATCCGGCTGAACCTGGAGCGCGCGGCCCCCTGAGCCGTGGGAGGGAATGAGCCGCGACCGGGGGATCCCGCGTCCGGCTCGACCTGTGGACCGCGGGGCTCAGCAGAGTACCGCCACGTTCTCCCGGGCCGGGTGTAGACGGGGCCGCGGGTCGAATCGCGGGGGGCGCGGTACGGGACGCTCACCTTCCACCCCATGCAACGGAGCCGATGACGGCGGTACTCCTCTTCCTGGGCGGCCTGGCGCTGCTCGTCGCGGGCGGCGAGCTGCTGGTGCGCGGGGCCACGCTGCTCGCGCGCCTGGCCGGACTCACCCCGGCCGTGATCGGCCTCACGGTCGTGGCGATGGGGACCTCGATGCCGGAGCTGGCGGTCGGCCTGATGGCTGCGGCGCGGGGGCAGCCCGACATCGCGGTGGGGAACGTGGTCGGCTCCAACGTCTTCAACGTGACCGCCGCGCTCGGGATCGCGGCCCTGGTCCATGCGCTGCCGGTGCGCGGGGCGGCGGTGCGCCTGGAGTGGCCGGTGATGTTCGGGGCGAGCGCCCTCTGCGCGGTGCTCCTGCGCGACCTGCGCCTGGAGCGGGTGGAGGGGGCGTTCCTGGTGCTCTGCCTAGTCCTGTTCACCGCCTACTCGGTGCACCTGGGGAGGCGCGAGGTCAGGGGGGCGGAGCGAGCGGAGTTCGCGGAGTCCGCCGACGTCCGGTCCCTGCACCCGGGGCGCCGGGAGCGCCTCACGGCTGCCGCCGCCGTGGTGGGCGGCATTGCGCTGCTCGTGGTGGGAGGGCGGCTACTGGTGAGCGGCGCGGTCGACCTCGCGCGCCTGGCCGGGATGACGGAGCGGGTCATCGGGCTCACCGTGGTGGCGGCCGGGACCGGGATGCCGGAGGTCGTGACCTCGGCCGTGGCGGCCGCGCGGCGCTAGACCGACGTGGCCGTGGCAAACATGATCGGCTCCAACGTCTTCAACCTGCTGGGCATCCTGGGCGTCACGGCCCTCGTCCACCCGATCCCGGTCGCCCCGGCGCTGGCGGGGCCCGACCTGTGGTGGATGCTCGGCACGGCGCTCCTGCTCCTGCCCGTGCTCTGGCGGGGGATGCGCATCGACCGCTGGGAGGGAGGCGTCCTGGTCGGCGCGTACGGCGTGTACCTCTGGACCTTGGTGGGATGATGCGCGTGCGAGCCGACCGCTTCTTCACGCCCGACACCGACACAGCCACCCGGAGACTGAAGCGATGAAACGGGTACCCGAAGCGCTCCGGCTGCCCACCTCTCCGATCCAGCGGCTCCTGGCGCCGGTCTCCGCCTTCATCCGGACGGAGTCGGCCGGGGGGCTGGTGCTGATGGCGGCCGCCGCGGTCGCGCTCGTCCTGGCGAATTCGCCCTGGGCCGGGCCCTTCCACCACCTGTGGGAGACGGTGCTGGCGCTGCGGGTGGGGCCGTGGGAGGCCTCCCACTCGCTGCACCACTGGATCAACGACGGCCTGATGGCCGTGTTCTTCTTCCTGGTGGGACTGGAGATCAAGCGTGAGGCGCTCCAGGGAGAGCTGGCCTCGCCGCGCCGCGCCGCCCTCCCCGCCGCGGCCGCGCTGGGCGGAATGGTGGTGCCGGCGCTCTTCTATGCGGCGGTGAACGCAGGGGGGGCCGGCGCGGCTGGGTGGGGGATCCCCATGGCGACCGACATCGCGTTCGCCCTCGGGGTGCTGGCGCTGATGGGGCCGCGCGTGCCGCTGGCGCTCAAGGTGTTCCTGACGGCGCTGGCCATCGTGGACGACATCGGAGCGGTGCTGGTGATCGCCCTCTTCTACACGGGGGAGATCGCGTGGGGCGCGCTGGCCGCCGGCCTCCTCGTGCTGGCGTTGTGCGCGGTGGCAAACCGGCTGGGGGTGCGCGGGCCGCTCCCGTACATCCTCCTCGGGATCGTGGTGTGGAGCTGCTTCCTGGCGTCGGGGGTGCACGCCACGGTGGCAGGGGTGCTCCTGGCGATGACGATCCCATCGCGGACCCGCATCGACGCGGACGAGTTCCTCGAGCACGCCGAGCAAGACCTCGCCGCGTTCCGCGCCGCATGCGCGCGAGGATCGTCGGTGCTCACGAACCCCGGACAGCAGGCGGCGCTCTCGGGGCTGGAGAGCGCGACCGAGGCGGCGCAGGCGCCGCTGCAGAGGATCGAGCACGATCTCCACATGCCGGTCGCGTTCGGGATCATTCCTCTGTTTGCGCTCTCCAACGCGGGCGTCACGCTCTCGGGCCGCCTCGGGGAAGCCTTCACGCACCCGGTGACGCTGGGCGTGATCCTGGGGCTGGTGCTCGGGAAGCCGCTGGGGATCACGCTGTTTTCGTGGCTCGCGGTCCGCATCGGACTCGCGGAGCTCCCGGCGGGAGTGGGCTGGCGCGCGGTGCACGCGGTCAGCTGGTTGGGCGGGATCGGGTTCACGATGTCGCTCTTCGTCGCCGGCCTGGCGTTCCCGGACGGGACACTGGTCGCCGAGTCCAAGATCGGGATCTTCGCGGCCTCGATCGCGGCCGGTCTCGGCGGCTGGATCCTGCTCCGGGGCACCCTCGAGCGCCCCAGGGACGAGGCTGCCCCGGCGTCCGAGGACGCGTAGCGAAACCTGGGCTCGCC
>JBEVLE010000669.1:0-3383 GCA_040509335.1 Longimicrobiaceae bacterium
CGCGGCGGACCCGCGCCTGCGGCCCCTGTACGCCGCGTCGCTCCTGGCGACGCTCGCCATCGCGGCCATGGAGGCCACGCTGTCGCTGTGGGCCGACCGCCGCTGGGGGCTGGCGCCGGCCGAGGTGGCGTACCTGTTCGCGTACGTGGGCGCCGTGGCGGTGCTGGTGCAGGGCGCCCTGGTGGGGCGGCTGGCGCGGCGCCTGGGCGAGCGCACGCTGGCCCGCGCCGGGGCCGTGTCGCTGGCGGCGGGGCTCGCCGCCATCCCGCTCGCCTCGTCGCCGTGGATGCTGGCGCTGGCGCTGGCCGCCTTCGCCTTCGGGCAGGGGACGCTGACGCCCGCGCTTTCCGCGCTGGTGTCGCGCGCGGCGCCGGGCGGCGAGCAGGGGCGGCTGCTGGGCGTGTCGCAGTCGCTGTCCGCGCTGGGGGGGGTGCTGGGGCCGGTGGCGGGCGGGGTGGCGTTCGCGCGGGTGGGGATCGGCGCGCCGTACCTGGCCGGCGCCGGGCTGGCGCTGCTCGCGCTCGTCGCGCTGGTGGCCGGCCGCGCGGGGGGGGAGGCGTGATCCGCCCGCCCGCGCTCCGCCCCGGGTCGCGCGTTGCGCTGGTGGCGCCCGCGGGGCCGCTCGCGGAGGGCGCGGTGGACCGCGCCGCGGAGCGGGTGCGCGCGTGGGGATGGGAGCCCGTCCTGGGCGACTTCTGCCGGGGGCGCTGCGGCTTCCTGTCCGGGACCGACGACGAGCGCGCCGCCGACTTCCAGGCCGCGCTGCGCTCCCCCGACAACGACGCCGTGTGGTGCCTGCGCGGCGGCTACGGGACCATGAGGATCCTGGACCGCATCGACTGGGAGCCGCTGGCGGAGCGCCCCCGCCCGCTGGTGGGCTTCAGCGACAACACCGCGCTGCACCTGGCGCTCTTCCGCCGCGGCGTGGTTTCCTTCCACGGCCCCCACCCGGCCACCCCCGAGCTGGCGGAGTTCTCGCGCGAGGGGCTGCTGCGCGTGCTCGCCCGCCCCGGGGCCGCGGGCGTCCTCCCCTTCCCCGCCGGCGGCCCGCCGCGGGCCGGGACGCTGGCGGGAGGCGTGGCCGAGGGCCCGCTGGTGGGCGGCAACCTGGCTCTGCTGGCCGCCCTCGCCGGGACGCCGTGGGCGCTGCAAGCGGAGGGGGCGATCCTGTTCGTGGAGGACGTGGGCGAGGCGTCGTACCGGGTGGACCGGCTGCTCTCGCAGCTCCTGCTGTCGGGCGCGCTGGAAGGGGTGGCGGGGGTCGCCGTGGGCGCCTTCTCCGAGTCGCCGGACGAGGGGAAGCCGGAGTACCCGTCCGCCGCCGAGGTGATCGCGGAGCGGCTGGGGCCGCTGGGGGTGCCCATCGCCGCCGGCTTCCCCTTCGGGCACGTGGACGAGAGCTGGACGCTGCCGCTGGGCGTCCGCGCGCGGCTGGACGCCGACGCCGGGACGCTGGAGCTCGTCGAGCCCGCCGTGCGCGCCCCGGGGGACGGCGAATGAGCGGTCGCGACGGCGGCGCGGCGTTCCGCATCACGGCGGGGCTGGAGGAGGGCGGCGACGGCGCCTTCCTGGCGCACGCCCTTTCCCTGCCGGGGTGCGTGGCCCCCGGCCCCACCGCGGAGGCCGCCGCCGGGGCGCTGGAGGGCGAGGTGCTCGAGTGGCTGCGCTTCCTGGCCGCCGCGGGCGAGCCGGTCCCCCCGGCGGACGCCGAGCTGGAGATCGCGGTGGACGAGTGGCTGCGCACGGACGCGCGCGCCGGCGCCGGCGAAAGCACGGCCTGCTTCGCGCACGACCTGCGCCCGCTGGACGACGCCGACGTGGACCGGGAGCTGCGCTGGCTGGGCGGGCTGCGGGGGGAGCTGCTGGCCCGCGTCCGCCGCCTCCCCGCCGACCAGGCCGACCGCCCCCTCCCCGGCGGCGGGACGGTGAGGCGCGCGCTGGAGGAGCTGGCGCGGGCGCAGTGGTGGACGCTGAGCCGGCTGGGGGCGTCGCCGCTGGGCGAGCTCCCCGACCGCACGCTGGGGCGGCTGGACACGGCGATGGCGCTGACCGTGGACCACTTTTCCCACATGCCGCCGGAGCGGCGCGGGCTGCTGCTGGAGATCGACGGGGAGGAGTGGACCCCCCGCAAGGTGCTGCGCCGGCTGCTCTGGACGGAGTGGTCGCTGGGGCGGGTGGTGGCGCTCGCCCTCCGGGAAGGCTGACATCCACACGCTCCGGCCACCGGCCGAGGGACGATGAAGATCTACACCAAGACGGGCGACCGCGGGGAAACGGGGCTGTTCGGCGGGCAGCGGGTGCGCAAGGACCACGCGCGGGTGGAGGCGTACGGCGACGTGGACGAGCTGAACTCGCTGCTGGGGGTGATCGCCAACCGCCTGGCCGCCGAGGGGCAGGGGGAGATGGCGGGCGGGATCCGGGAGATCCAGGGCGACCTGTTCGCCATCGGCGCGCACCTGGCGACGCCGCGCCCGGAGGACGGCGGCCGCGAGAACGCGCACCTCCCTCCCCTCCCGGACGGGCGCGTGGAGGAGATGGAGCGCTGGATGGACGCCGCCGACGAGGAGCTGGAGCCGCTGCGCAACTTCGTCCTCCCCGGCGGCGGCGAGGCCGCCGCGCAGCTGCACCTGGCGCGCACCGTGTGCCGCCGCGCCGAGCGGCGCTGCGTGTCGCTGGCGCACGTGGCGCACATCGAGGAGGAGGTGATGGTGTACCTCAACCGCCTTTCGGACCTGCTCTTCACCCTGGCGCGCCTGGCGAACCGGCGCGCCGGGGTGCCCGACGTGCCCTGGGTGCCGAACCCACGCCGGACAGGCGTGTAATCAACGTCCGGAGCCCCGTCCCGGGCTCCGCGAGTTTTCACCGAGCCGCGAAGGAGACCCATAGATGCCGTACCCCGAGATGCTGCTCGCCCCCATGCGGCAGGAGCTGACGCGCCTTGGCGTCAAGGAGCTCAAGTCCGCCGACGAAGTCCGCGAGACGCTGGAGCAGAAGCAAGGCACCACCATGGTGGTGGTGAACTCCGTGTGCGGCTGCGCCGCCCGCAACGCCCGCCCCGCCGTGGCCATGGCGCTGCAGCACGGCAAGCTCCCCGAGCGGGTGACCACCGTGTTCGCCGGCCAGGACACCGACGCCACCGCCGAGGCGCGCCGCCACTTCCTGGGCTACGCCCCCTCCTCGCCCTCCATCGCCCTGCTCAAGGACGGCGACGTGGCCTTCATGCTGGAGCGCCACGACATCGAGGGCCGCTCCGCCCAGGAGATCGCCCAGGACCTGGTGAACGCGTTCGACCGGTTCTGCTGAGGAACGGCTAGGGAACAGGGAACAGGGAACAGGGAACAGGGAACAGCCTGCAACGGCGCCCCCACCTCGATGTCGAGGCG
>JBEVLE010000670.1:0-3253 GCA_040509335.1 Longimicrobiaceae bacterium
CGGCCCGCGCCGCCGCCGCCCGCGCCGCCGGGGGCGACCCCAAGGCCGCCGCGCCCGCCCCGCCCCCCCGCGCCCCCACCCCCGCGGCGAGCAGCGGCGAGTCCCGCCTGTCCACCGCCGACCTGGGCCAGCTCGGCTGGCCGGTGGACGGCCGCATCCTGTACCGCTTCGGGCGCACGACCACGCCCAGCGGCACCGTGCTGCGCTGGAACGGCATCGGCATCGGCGCGGCGCGCGGGACGCCGGTGAAGGCGGTGGAGGCCGGCACCGTGGTGCTCGCCGAGCCCTTCGAGGGCTACGGCCCCAGCGTGGTGGTGAGCCACGGCGGCGGCTACTACTCGCTGTACCTGTACCTGGACGACGTGCGCGTCGCCGACGGCGCCGAGATCGCCCGCGGCCAGGTGCTGGGCTCCGTGGGCGGCCAGGGCACGCCGGAGGGCCCCCACGTGGAGTTCCAGATCCGCTCCCCCGGCGGCCAGGCGGTGGACCCGCTGGCGTGGCTGAGGAGACGATAGGGAACAGGGAACAGGGAACAGGGAACAGCCTGCAACTGCGGACCGGCACGGCAGGCCCCCACCCGGCTCGCTCGAGGCTCGCCACCCTCCCCCAATTCTGGGGGAGGGTTTGTTGTTCCGCAGCTCCCTGCCGTTCCCGCATGATGTTGCGGAGGGAGACTCACGCGGTAGTTTGCGTGAGGCTCACGGAGCCGGAGCGGAGACAGCGGGGCTGTTTCCGCTGGCTCCGCGACCCGCGTAGGAAACAGGCCGGCAGTTTGGCCTGGTTCCGGAGCGGCCCCACACGATGAACTTCAGGATCCGAGAGACGATGCCGCTGATCCCACTCCAGGGCCACGAAAAGATGCGGGCCGCGCTGGCGAAGTCGGTGCGGGAAAACGACCTGCCCCACTCGTTGCTGCTGCACGGGCCGGAGGGGATCGGCAAGGAGCGCTTCGGGCTCTGGCTGGCGCAGCGGATCGTCTGCGACAGCCCGGAGGCACGGACGGAGCCGTGCGGGCACTGCCTGCACTGCCGGCTGGTGGAGCGGCTGGAGCACCCGGACGTGAACTGGTTCTTCCCCCTCCCCCGCCCCGACGCGGCGGGCCCGGACCGGCTGCGGGAAAAGCTGGAGGAGTCGCGGGCGGCGGAGCTCGTGGCGCGGCGCGCGGAC
Organism: Longimicrobiaceae bacterium; assembly: GCA_040509335.1. Taxonomy (GTDB): domain Bacteria; phylum Gemmatimonadota; class Gemmatimonadetes; order Longimicrobiales; family Longimicrobiaceae; genus JAFAYN01. The sequence continues at coordinate 1,168 of JBEVLE010000670.1, forward strand.
CCCTTCCACCTGCCGGCGTACGAGCGGGCCCCGGCGTACTTCCTGGCGGCGATCCGCACGCTCCAGGAGCTGGCGGGGAACCGCCCGGCGATGGGGTCGCGCAAGGTGTTCGTGGTGGGCGACGCGGAGGCGATGGTGCCGCAGGAGTCGTCGCAGGAGGCGGCGAACGCCTTCCTCAAGCTGCTGGAGGAGCCCCCGGCGGACACCACGCTGATCCTCACTTCGTCCACGCCCGGGGCGCTGCTCCCCACCATCCGCTCGCGGGTGCTCCCGGTGCGCATGCTCCCGCTGGCGCCGGAGGAGGTGAGCGACTTCCTGGTGCGCCGCAAGGAGATGCCCGCTGACCGGGCGGATGCGGTGGCGGCGCTCGCGGAGGGGGCGATCGGGCGGGCGCTGCGGCTCCTCCCCTCGGGCGACGGCCCGGGTCCGCTGGAAAAGCAGCGGCAGGCGGGGCGGGCGCTGCTCCTGGCGGCCACCGCGGACGGGCCCACGGCGCGGCTGGCGGCGGCGCTGGCGGAGGCGCCCACGGGCGGCCGCGGCGAGTTCACGGGGACGCTGGAGGCTTTCTCGGTGTGGCTCCGCGACCTCATGGCGGCGGCGTCCGGGGCGGAGGAGCTGGTGGTGAACGGGGGTGATGCGGCAATGCTGTCCCAGGTGGTGCGTCGACGGGACATCCGGCCGCTGGGGGTGGGGCTGGCCCTGGACCGGGTGCAGCGGGCGGCGGAGCTGGCCTCGGGCAACGTCAACCCGCAGCTCATCTTGGCCGACCTGCTGCGTGGCGTGCGGCGCGACCTTCTGAACGCGGCGTGAGGGCCGTATGACGAGCGAAGCGGGGAGCGGCTTCACCCACCTGGACGCGGAGGGGCGGCCGCGCATGGTGGACGTGGGCGACAAGGAAGTCACCCGCCGCGTGGCGGTGGCGGAGGGGCGGATCGTCACCTCGGCGGCGACGGTGCGGGCGATCGTGGAAGGCACCGCACCCAAGGGCAACGTGCTGCTGGTGGCGCAGTTGGCGGGCATCACGGGGGCGAAGCGGACGGCGGAGCTGATCCCGCTCTGCCACTCGCTCCCGCTCAGCTCGGTGGAGGTGGAGCTGGAGGCGGACGAGGCGCTTCCCGGGGTGCGGGCGCGGGCGACGGCGCGGGTGGAGGCGCGGACGGGGGTGGAGATGGAGGCCTTGACAGCGGTCTCCGTGGCACTCCTGACGATCTACGACATGTGCAAGGCCCGCGACCGGGAAATGCGCATCGAAGCTATCCGCTTGGTACGTAAGGAAGGTGGCCGCTCCGGGACGTGGGAAGCGGGCCCCGGGTAGGGGCACCGGGCACGGGGCTTGCTTTTGGGCCGGCCAACTCAAGCCCGGAGGCGCTATGCAGTCTCTTCTCCTCAAGCTGCAGGCAGACGTCGCTGCGCGTAAGCAGCCAAGGACGGACATCTGGCCGGCGGTACGGGGTGCGGTGCTGGGGATCCTGCTCTTCGTGTTCGCGTTCCAGCTCGGTGCGGGGTCGGTGGACTCGAGAGCGGGGTGGGCGGCGGAGTGGCAGCAGCGCTTTCTCGCGGGCGACGCCCGGCTCCAGTCGCTGGAGGGGCAGATCGACCTCCAGAAGATGCAGATCGAGCGGCTGGAGCGGATCCAGCGCTACTCTTCCAAATACGGGATCGGGGCGGACCTGGCGGCTTCCATCGAGGAGATCGCGCTGGCGGAGCGGATCGACCCGAAGGTGGCCTTCGAGCTGGTGCGGGTGGAGAGCGCGTTCAACCAGCGCGCGGTGAGCCCGGTGGGTGCCCTGGGATACACGCAGCTGATGCCGGAAACGGCGCGGCTGCTCAGGCCGGGGATCAGCCGCAACCAGATCTTCGACCGGGAAACGAACCTGCGGCTGGGGTTCCGCTTCCTGAACATCCTCATCGAGCAGTACCGCGGCGACGTCAACATGGCGCTGCTGGCCTACAACCGCGGCCCGGGACGGGTGGACCAGCTGGTGAGGGCGGGGATCGACCCGGACAACGGCTACTCCCGCAAGATCCTCGGCAGGCGCAACTGACCGGCCGGGGCAAAACGTTCGCGGCGCCGCACGGAGTTCCG
>JBEVLE010000671.1:0-3375 GCA_040509335.1 Longimicrobiaceae bacterium
CGCGTGAGGGATTTCGGCCCGAAGGGGCGAGACCGCGCGGCTGTTTGCGCGGGCTCGACTCCGTTACGCAGCGTTGTTTGCTGCGTTACGGAGCCGAAGCCCGACCCCGGCGACAGCCGGGGGCACGCCCAAATCCGCTGTTACCGTACACCGGCCAGAGTCGCCACGTACAGAAGCGCCCACTGCGTGCCCTTGTGGCTGTCGCGGGTGTCGAACCACTCGTCCAGCGCGTGCGCCCCGCCGCCGTCGCCGCCCCCGTCGATGGTGACCGCGGGGATGCCCATGCTTATGGCGATGTTGGCGTCGGTGCTGGACGCGCCGACCGGCGCCTGGAGCCCGAGCGCCCGGGCGGCGTCGAGCGCGGCGCGGACCACCGGGGCGTCGGCGGGCTGGGTGCCGGCGGGGCGGATGCCGGCGGTGTCCACCTGCACGGTGAGCTGCACGTCGCTGCGCCAGCGGGCGTTCTCGGCGGCGAGGGCGTCGCGCACGGCCCGCTGGAAGCGCTCGTCCAGCGACCGGAGCGCGGCGGGGTCCACGGAGCGCATGTCCACCAGCAGGCTGGCGCTGGCGGCGATGGAGTTCACGGAGGTGCCGCCCTCCACCACGCCCACGCTGAAGGTGACCTTGGGGTCGGCGGGGACCTGGAAGTCGGCGATGGTGGCGATGGCGCGTCCCAGGGCGTGCATGGGGTTGGGCATGCCGAAGGACCCGTAGCTGTGCCCGCCCGGCCCCTTGTAGGTGACGCGGTAGCGGTGGCTGCCCACGGCGTCCTTGGTGACGCCGATGCCGGTGCCGTCCACGGACACGAAGTAGTCCACGCGGTCCCTGAGCTCGCTGCCGAACAGGTGCCGCACGCCGCGCAGGTCGCCCTCCCCTTCCTCGCCCACCGTGCCGACGAACAGCACCGTGCCCCGCGTGCGCACCCTGGCGGCGTCCAGCGCGCGCGCGGTGGCGAGCACCACGGCCAGCCCGCGGCAGTCGTCGCCGATGCCGGGGCCGCGCAGCACGGTGCCCTCGCGCTTCACGGTGACGTCGGTGCCCTCGGGGAACACCGTGTCCAGGTGCCCGGAGACCACCAGAACCGGTCCGCCCGCCTCGCCCGGGCGCTCGCCGATGACGTTGCCCTCGGCGTCGATGCGCACGTTGCGGAGCCCCTGCGCCACCAGCCGGCGGCGGAACTCCTCGGCGCGGGCGGCCTCCTTGAACGGGGGCGCGGGGATCTGGCAGAGCGCGACCTGATCCTCGATGGTCTGCGGCTCGGTGCGCTCCAGGTAGGCGAGCGCGTCCTTGACGCGGGCGTTGCCCGCGGGCACCGTCATGGGGCGCGCCTGGGTGCGGCCCGCCTGGGCGGCGGCGTCCACGGGGAGGGCGAGGAGCGCGGCAAAGGATGCGGCGGCGAGAGCGGTGGTGGTGCGGCTCACGGGGCGTCCGGGTGCGGAGTTGGGGATTTTTGGTGGAGCCGGGAAGGTAGCCGGGGGGCGGGACCGGCGAAAGGTGGCCGCGGGTCCGGCGCGCGGCGGTCGGGGTGGGCGTATCCTCCGGAAGAAGTCAATGCCCCGCCCCGCCGCCACGCCCCCGACTTCTTCCTGCGGACACCCCCACGCCCTCCCTGCGGACATCCCGGCGGCCTCGGGTCTCCCCCGCCCCAACGACAACGGCGGACCGGCGCGCAGACCCCACGCCGTTCCGCCGTTTGCCGTTCCCACAGTTCCCACAATTTGTTCGGGGGAGACTCGCCGGCACCTCAGTTCAAAGGCGCTGTGCGAGGCTCCCCCCGGCGGAGGGAAACCCGGGGGCTGTTTCCCGGGGTTCCCGGAGCCCGCGGAGGAGACGGACGGCTGTATCGTCCGGCTCCGTAGCGGCCCGTCAGGTCACGAAAAAAATCACTGCGTACACGGAGTGCCAAGGGCCGGAACCGGCTGGTCCACGGCGGGACGGCCGGGCGCGCTCGCCACCTCGCCCACGATGCCGGAGATCAGCCCGGTGATGCGGGCCAGCTTGGTGAAGTCGATCTTGTCCAGCTCGTCGGACGGCTTGTGGTAGTCGTCGTGGAGCCCGGTGGTGAAGAAGGTGATTGGGATGCCGTAGCGGGCGTAGTTGTAGTGGTCGGAGCGGCAGTAGATCTGCTCCGGGTGCCCGGGGGCGTCGAAGGTGTAGTCCAGCCCCATGGGGCGCGCCTCGCGGGCGTTGGCGGCCTCGATCAGCCGCCCGAGCTGGGTGGAAACGCGGCGCGAGCCCACCAGGTACACGGAATCGGGGTGGTTGCGCCCGATCATGTCGATGTTGAGCTGGGCGACGATGGAGTCGCGCGGCACCGTGGGATGGTCGGTGAACCACTCGGAGCCCAGCAGCCCCTCTTCCTCGCCGGTGTGCCACACGAAGAGCAGCGACCGGGCGGGGCGCTGCGCCTGCGGGAGCGCGGCGTAGCGGTTGGCGATGGCGAGCACGGCGACGGTCCCACTGCCGTCGTCGTCGGCGCCGTTGTTGATGGAGTCGCCGGCGACCGGCTCGGTGACGCCGATGTGGTCGTAGTGCGCGCCCACGGCCACGTACTCGCCGGCGCGGGCGGGGTCGCTCCCGGGGAGGACGCCCACCACGTTCCACGCGTCCACCCGGCCCTCCTGCTCGCGCACGCGCCAGCGGAAGGTGCCCAGCCCGGTGCGCGGCTGCCGGCCGAGGGGGCCGCCCAGCAGCCGCTCGGCGGCGGCGGGCGACACGACGAACACGGGGGGGCCGCCGCCCGCCTGGGACGGCTGCGCGCCGGCGTCCAGCCGCAGCCCGGTGTTCTGGTGCAGGTAGTCCCACGCGTACTGCATGAGGCCCCCCTCGTTGACGAGCAGCACGGCGGCCACGGGGCTCGCGGGGCCCCAGAGCTGGCCCAGGTCGTAGCGCTCGCCCGCGGCGGTGACTCCCGCCGGGGCGCCGTAGCGGAGCACGAGCACGGCGCCGCGCAGCTGCTCGGGGCGCAGCTCCTGGGCGGCGGTGACGCCGGGGTCGGCCTGGTAGCCGCCGAACACGATGGGGCCCTCGCCGGCGGGGCGGGGGTTCGCCGGGGCGTCGCTGAGCCCGGACAGCAGCACCAGGTCGGCGGCGCGGAGCGCGGCCTCGCCGCGGGAGGTGCGGGCGGACGCCTCGATGCTCGTGCCGCCCTGCACCAGCGGGACGCGCGCCAGGTAGGTGCCGCCGTCGCCGGCGGGGCGGACGCCCATGCGGGTGAGCTCGCGCACGAGGTAGTCGGCGGCCCTGCGGGCGCCGGGGGTGCCGGTCTCGCGGCCGCGCATGGAGTCGTCGGCGACGATGGCGCGCCGCGCGCGGAGCGCCTCGGCGGTGCTGGGCGCGCCGACCGACGCGCCCGCGGGCGCGGCGGCGGCCGGC
>JBEVLE010000672.1:0-3263 GCA_040509335.1 Longimicrobiaceae bacterium
CCGCCCCCGTCACCGGGAGCGGGCCTCCTCGCGCACAGGGAGGCCGCCGACGGACCGCCGACCCGCCCCCGCGGACGCCGGCGCGAGCCCCGCGTGAGGGATTACGGCCCGAAGGGGCGAGACCCGGCGGCAGTTTGCCGGGGCTCGACTCCGTTACGCAGCGTCGTTTGCTGCGTTACGGAGCCGAAGCCCGACCCCGGCGCCAGCCGGGGGCACGCCCAAACCCGCCGTAAAAAGCCGTTGCTTGTCGCGCCCCATCGAGAACGCTATACTCCCGCCCAGCCAGGCACACCTCCGGACGGCCCCGAAACTCCACCCCCGAGCACGCCGTAGATCGTCACGGGACGGCCAGCGTCCCGCACGCATCCCCGATGCCCGATCCGTACGTGAACCCACTTCCGGAACCCGCCGACGCCGTGCCCGCCACCGGCCGCGAGTGGATCGTGGAGGCCCACGGCTGCGACCCCGCCGCCCTGGCCGACCTGCCCACCCTGCGGGCGCTCTTCGCGCGCATGGTGGACGAGCTGCGCCTGCACCCGGTCGCGGAGCCGCTCTGGCACGTGTTCCCCGGCCCCGGCGGGATCACCGGCCTGTGCCTGCTGGCCGAGTCGCACCTGGCCTGCCACACCTTCCCCGAGCACGGCTCGCTCTGCCTCAACCTGTTCTGCTGCACCCCGCGCCCGGAGTGGGACTACGCGGCGCGGCTGCGCGAGCTGCTGGGCGCGGACACGGTGGAGGTGCGCGCCCTGGACCGTCCCTACGCCGCCCCCGTCCCCGCCCGATGAGCGGCCCCGTCGCCAACTGCCCCAGCTGCGGCGCCCCGGTGGAGTTCCGCTGGGCCGGCGCCGTGCAGACCGTGTGCACCTACTGCCAGTCGGTGCTGGTGCGCCACGACCTGGACCTGGAGGCGGTGGGCCGCAAGTCGCTCCCGCCGCCGGTCACCTCCCCCGTGCAGCTGGGCACGCGCGGCCGCTACCGCGACCGCCCCTTCGAGGTGACGGGCCGCATCGCCTACGAGTACGAGCGCGGCGGGTGGAGCGAGTGGCACCTGGCCTTCGGCGACGGCAGGACCGGGTGGCTCTCGGACGCGCAGGCGGAGTACGCCGTGTCCTTCCTGGACCCGGAGCCGGGGCAGCTCCCCCCCGCGGACGAGGTGCGGCCCGGACAGCGGATCCGGCTCCAGGGAACGGACTTCGTGGCGTCGACGCTGACCCGCGCCCGCTACGTGGGAGTGGAGGGGGAGCTCCCCTTCGAGTACTGGGACAAGGAGCAGGTTCCCTTCGTGGACCTCAAGGCCGCCGACGGGAGCTTCGCCACGCTGGACTACAGCGAGCCGGCGCCGCTCCTGTACGTGGGCGAGTACGTGGCCTTCGCCGACCTGGCGCTCACGGAATTGCGCGAGGCCCCGGAGCGGCGCGTGGGCGGCACCCGCGCGCTGAACTGCCCCAACTGCGGCGCCGGGGTGGAGATCCTGGACCCGGAGCACGCCCTCAACGTGGTGTGCGGCTCGTGCAGCTCGGTGCTGGACGCCCGGTCGCCGTCGCTGGACGTGCTCCAGACCTTCCAGGCGAAGCTCGAGGTGAAGCCGCTGATCCCCATGGGGGCGGCGGGGACGTGGAAGGGCGAGGAGTACCGGGTGCTCGGCTTCCAGCAGCGCACCCTCCGGGTGGAGGGGACGGACTACTCCTGGCGCGAGTACCTGCTCTTCAGCCCGCGGGAGGGATACCGCTACTTCACCGAGTACGATGGCCACTGGAACGACGTCATCCCGCTGAAGACGATCCCGGAGGAGTCGCAGGCGGGGGGCCGGCCGGTGGCACGGCTGCACGGCGAGACCTTCAAGCACTTCCAGAGCGCGGACGCGCGCACCACGTACGTGCTGGGCGAGTTCCCCTGGGAGGTGCGCTTCGGCGACACCGTCCGGACGGCCGACTTCGTGGCCCCGCCGCGGATGCTTTCCGCGGAGACCACCGAGGAGGAGACCACCTGGTCGCTGGGCGAGTACACCCCGGGCGACCGGGTGTGGAAGGCGTTCGGCCTGGAGGGAAAGCCGCCGCGGCCGAAAGGGGTGTACGCCAACCAGCCGTCGCCCCACGCGGGGAGGGCGGGGGCGTACTGGAAGACGTTCGGCGTGCTGCTGCTGCTGTGGGCGGTGTTCTGGATCGGGCGGGCGGCGATGGGCTCGGACGAGCTGCTCACCCGCAGCTTCAGCTACGAGCCCGGATCGGAGGACCTGGCGGTGGCGACCACCCCGGCCTTCGAGCTCAGGGGGCGCCCCTCGGCGCTGGGGGTGGAGGTGGAGACCGACGTCGCCAACAACTGGGTGTTCTTCAACTACGCGCTGCTCAACCAGGAGACCGGGCAGGCGATCGAGTTCGGGCGCGAGGTGAGCTTCTACTTCGGGCGGGACGGGGGCGAGAGCTGGACGGAGGGCGACAAGAAGGACGAGGCCCGCGTCCCCGCGGTGCCGCCCGGGCGCTACGTGCTGCGCATCGAGCCGGACGGCCCCGCCCCGGTGTCGTACACGGTGAAGGTGTACCACGACGTGCCCAGCTTCGGCTTCTTCCTGGTGGCGCTGCTGGTGCTGCTGGTGCCGCCGGTGTTCGCCCTGATGGGCTCGGCGGCGTTCGAGACGTCGCGCTGGGCGGAAAGCGACTACGCCCCGGAGGAGGACGACGACTGATGCGAGGCGCGAGGCTGTACCTGCTCTTCGGGCTGGGGGTGCTGGGCATGCTGGGCCTGGCGGAGTACCGCGGGTGGAGCATGCTGCGCACCAACGAGGTCCGGAACGTTCCCACGACGGTGCGCGACAACCCCGGCGCGTACCGCCCCCACTACTACGGCTCGGGCCGCTACGTCGGCGGAAAGTGAGACGCGCAAAATGAACAGAGACATCGTGCATGGCCTCCTCGCCGGCGCCCTGTACGCGGTGCTCGGCATCGTGATCTTCGTCCTGGCGCTGGTCGCGGTGGACCGCACCACACCCGGCACGCTGTGGAAGGAGATCATCGAGGAGCACAACACCGCGCTGGCCATCATGATGGCGGGCGTTTCCATCGCCCTGGCCATCGTGATCGCCGCGGCCATCGTGTAGGCCCTCACCCGGCTCGCCTGGGGCTCGCCACCCTCTCCCAATTCTGGGAGAGGGGGCTTTGGTCTTGGTGGTTGTTGCAGTTTCGCAGTATCCATATGATCCGTTGCGGAGGGAGACAGCCGGGCAGTTTCGGCTGGCTCCCTCCGGCGCAGGGAGACCCGCAGCAGTA
>JBEVLE010000673.1:0-5059 GCA_040509335.1 Longimicrobiaceae bacterium
CGGGAGATCCCGGCGGGGCGCCTTCCGCTCGTTCCGCGGTCCGTGCCGCCGCCCTACCTCCGCGCGCCCGCGCTCCGCGCCCTCGGGGCTCCCGCCGGCGGCGCGGCCTTGCCCTGCTTGGCGTCGTACAGGCGGGCGTCGGCGGCGGCGATCATCTCCTCGGGCGAGGCGAAGCCGGGCTCGTACGCGGCGATCCCCACGCTCACGGCGATGGTCCCGGCCAGGCGTCGCCGGACCCGCTCCACCAGGGCGCGGGCGCCCTCCTCGTTGCCGCGGGGAAGGATGATGACGAACTCGTCGCCGCCGTAGCGCACCACCAGGTCGGAGCCGCGCACCTCCTGGCGCATCGCGTCGGCGACCGAGCGGAGGATGCGGTCGCCGGCCAGGTGGCCCTGCCCGTCGTTGACCGCCTTGAAGTCGTCCAGGTCCACCACCACCAGGGTGAGCGGCTCGCCGCGGCGCGCCGCGGCCCAGACGCGCTCCAGCACCACCTCCATCTGACGGCGGTTGGCCAGCCCGGTGAGCGGGTCGGTGAGCGACAGGTTGCGCACCTCCCCCAGGAGGCGCACCCGCTTCAGCGCCGCCTCCGCCAGGCTGGCCAGCGCGCGGAAGATGTCCCAGTCCTGGGGCTCGAAGAGCCGCTCCTCGCGGCGCTCCACCAGGAAAAGGAGGCCGTCCTCGCCCACGGGGGTGTGGGCCACGTAGGCGGCGCGGGTCTCGGTGAACAGGGGGGCGAGGGCGGAAAAGGGGGAGCCGGTGTCGGCGCGGGCGTCGCCGCGGGCCAGGATCCCGGGGCGACGGAAGCGCGCGTGCGCCGGGAGGGCCAGCCGCCGCGCCTCCCCCCCCCCGATGCAGTGCTCCACGGGGCGGAAGACCCCGGCCGCGGGGTCGCGCAGGAAAAGGACGGCCATGTACCCGTCCACGATGCGCAGCACGTGCTCGCCCAGGGCGCGGCACACCTCCTCCGCGCTTTCCGCGTCGCCCAGCTGCTCCGAGAAGGCGATCAGCTTTTCGGGGAGCTGCTCGCGGCGCCACGCCCTCAGCCGCTCCTGCCGCCAGGCCGCCGCCCCCGCCGCCGCGCGCTCCAGCAGGTCCTCGCCGCCGCCGCCGCGGGGGATGGAGCGGACGGCCGCCCCCGCCAGCAGCACCGCGTCCCGCATCCCCAGGTCCAGCAGCACCACCGCTTCGTCCGAGGGGAGGACCGGCTCCGTACCGCGCACCGCCACCGGGTGCAGGGCGCCGCCGGGCTCCGCGCCGCAGGCCATGAGCGCCAGCCGGTACCCGCCCGCGGCCTGGAAGGACTCACCCTCCGGCCCGGCGGGGCTGGCGAGCAGCAGGCTCAGCTCGCGGTCCTCCCTGCGGCGAAACTTCATGAATTTGCTCCTCCCGTGCGGCGGGTGGCCAAGGCGGCCGGGTCGCCGGGAACGCCTGAAAGGTGCATGCCGCGGCGATAGTGTCCGGAGTGGACGGCGCTGCGGCGGCGTGGGGCGGCCTGGGGTTTTTCCGAAAAGGGCGGCGGGCGGCCCGAATATAAGCAGCGTAACCGGTTAACACAACCGCGCTTGGCACGCCCGGAGCGGCACCGCCCGGAGGATCGTGCGTTTCCCCGCGTGGCCGGGTGCGGGCGCGCGTGCCCCGTTCCCGGAGTGTTCCCGTAACCCGAAGTGTACAAGGAATTTGGCTCTGACTGGCCTGCTTCTTGCCCGCTCTCGCGACCCCAGGGCCGGCGCCGGCTCACCTCCGCTTTTCCCGCAACGTACGGCCGAATCGTGAACGACAAGACGATCCTGGTGGTGGACGACAACGTCGACAACGTGGAGATCCTGCGCGCGTTCCTGGAATCGCGGGGCTACGTGGTCGCGGAGGCGCAGGACGGCCGCGCCGCCCTGGCGAAGATGGAGCAGGTGCGCCCGGCCCTGGTGCTTCTCGACGTGATGATGCCGGGGATGGACGGGTGGCAGGTGTGCCGGACCATCAAGAACCACCCCGACTTCGGCGACACGCGCGTGGTCATGGTGACCGCCAAGGGCGGGTTCGAGGACAAGTTCGAGGGGCTGCGCTCCGGCGCCGACGACTACGTGGTGAAGCCGGTGGACCTCAAGGAGCTCGCGGAAAAGGTGCAGCGCAACCTCGCGGCCCGGGAGGGCGGCGCGTGAGGGTTCTGGCGCGGGTGCAGGACACCCCCCTCCAGGAGGAGCTGGTGAACGCGGCCGCCCGCCTGGGCGCGGAGCTGATGGTGGTGAACGCGCCGGAGGCCTCCAGCGTGGCGGCGGGCGACCGATTGCTGGACGCGGTGCGGTCGCACCCGGACGTGGTGTTCGTGGAGTCCGCGTCGGGGGAGGAGATCCGCACGCTGCGCGCGGAAACCGCCTCGCGGGGGATCGCGCTGGTGGTGGCGTGCCCCGCCGACCAGGTCGCCGCCTGCGCCTCCGAGGCGCGCGCCGACGAGTGGCTGCTGGCGTCCAGTGGGGAGGTGGAGATCGCCTCCCGCATCGAGTCCGCGCTGGCGCGCGTGCGCAAGGCCGAGCGCCCGGAGGCGACCGCGCAGGCCGCCGAGCACCTGCGCTACGAGGAATTGCTCTACGACCGCTTCACCGGCTTCCCCACGCTCCCGGTGATGCTGGAGCGCGGCCGCGAGATCCTGGAGCGCACCGGGCGGCTCACCATCCTGTACATCGAGTTCGTCCGCTACTCCAAGCTGGAGGAGATCTACGGCTGGCAGAAGCTGGACGAGGTTCTGCAGACCACCGCCGGCTCGGTGCGCGAGTTCTACGACCGCCAGCGGGGCGCGTCGGAAAGCCACCTGATGGTGTCGCACACCGGCGACGACGACTTCATCTTCTTCACCGACCTGCAGCAGCAGCCGGTGGAGGACGCGGAGCGGCGCATCAACGAGCTGGCCGAGGAGCTGGAGCGCTACATCGCCGAGCGTCTGGAAAAGGAGCACGGGGAGGACATCGCGGGATTGTTCGGGATCTACGTGGGCTCCACCACCCTGTTCCGCAACCCCAAGATCCGCACCGAGCGCATGATCTACCGCGGGATCCGCGAGGCGGCGCTGGCGGCCCGCAGCGTGGAGCACCGCGAGCGCAGCCGCAAGGTGGCGGACCTCAAGAGCACGCTCCGCGAGGGCGCGGTCTACATCGTCTACCACCCCATCGTGGTGACCGAGACGCGCGAGGTGTACGGCTACGAGGCGCTGGCGCGCGGCAGCCTGCGGAGCCTCCGCTCGCCGGAGGTGCTCTTCGGGGTGGCCGAGGAGGCGAACCTGATCTGGGAGCTGTCCCGCCTCTGCCGCAAGCGGGCCATCGAGGGGATCGACGAGAACCTCAAGCCCCACGAGCTTCTCTTCATCAACATCGACCCGCACGACTTCCGCGACCCCACCTTCCGCTACCTGGACCTGGACGAGCTGGGTGTGGAGCACCCGGAGCGCATCGTGCTGGAGATCACGGAGCGCACCGCCATCACCGACTACCCCACCTTCCAGGGCTACCTGGACGACTTCCGGGCGCGCGGCTTCCGCTTCGCCGTGGACGACGCGGGATCGGGGTACGCGGGGCTGGGGAGCATCGCCAACCTGGCGCCGGACTTCATCAAGCTGGACATCTCGCTGATCTCCAGCATCGACACCAACTTCATGAAGCAGAACCTGGTGGACACCATGGTGTCGTTCGCCAACGACCACGACATCAAGGTGATCGCGGAGGGGGTGGAGCGCGAGGAGGAGTACGAGACCGTCAAGGCGCTGGGCGTGCACCTGACGCAGGGATTCCTCTTCCACAACGCCCAGGGGAACGGAAAGGGCGAGGGCTGATGGACGAGAGCGCGGCCGGCACGACCCGCCCGGCGGACGTGGTGGAGGGCGGGATCCCCCCGGCGCTCCCGCAGGAGGAGAGCGCCCTGCGCGCGGCGGAGCTGGCCGACCTGCTGTCGTCGCGGCGGGGGGAGCGGCACGTGGTGGCCATCCAGGACTTCCCGGACCCGGACGCCATCTCCTCGGGGATGGCGTACCGCGAGATGGCCCGCGTCTTCGGGGTGGAGGCGGAGGTGGTGTACGACGGCCAGATCAGCCACCCGGAGAACCTGGCGCTGGTCAACCTGCTCGACATCAGGCTCACCCGCTACGACGAGCGGCTCAAGCTGGACCGCTACGACGCGGCGGTGTTCGTGGACAACCAGGGGACCACGACGCACCTCACGGAGCGTCTGCGCGACGCGGGGGTGCCCACGCTGGCGGTGATCGACCACCACGACCCGCAGGACGTGCTGGACCCGGTGTTCAGCGACATCCGCCCGGTGAGCGCGGCGGCCACCCTGATGACGGAGTACCTGCGCAGCGGCCGCATCCTCAAGCTGAGCCCGGAGAACCGCGCGCACGTGCAGCTCGCCACCGCGCTGATGCACGGGCTGCACAGCGAAACGGACGGCTTCATCCACGCCCGGTCGCCGGAGTACCGCGCCGCCTCGTACCTGAGCGGCTTCGTGGACGCGGACCTGCTGGAGCGGGTGCTGTGCGTGCAGAAGTCGCACGCCACCATGGACGCGGTCGAGGCGGCGCTGGCGAACCGCGTGATCCAGGGGGGGATCTCGGTGGCGGGGGTGGGCTACCTGCGCTGGGCCGACCGCGACGCCATCCCCCAGGCGGCGGACTTCCTCCTCACGGAGGAGAACGTGCACACCGCAGTGGTCTACGGCATCCTGTGCGACGAGGACCGCGAGCTGGTCACCGGCAGCCTGCGCACCTCCAAGGTAACGCTCTCGGTGGACTCGTTCCTCAAGAGCGCGCTGGGCAGCGACCTGCGCGGCCAGCCCTACGGCGGCGGCCGCAGCCGCGCGGGCGGCTTCGAGATCGAGGTGGGCTTCCTCGCCGGTGGCGAGGACGACGCCGACGGCCGCGAGGCCAAGTGGGCCCTCTTCGACCGCCGCATCCGCCGCCGGATCTTTCACGCCGCCGGCCTGGACGGCGACGACGAGCCCGGGTGCGTGGAGGGGTAGGAACGGCAGGGAACAGGGAACAGGGAACAGGGAACAGGGAACAGGGAACAGGGAACAGCCT